>PCAI01000017.1 GCA_002731195.1 Methanobacteriota archaeon
TTGGAAAATTCCATTCCTATCAGTTATTACAACATCACTTGTACTATCAGCTGACCATGTATAATTTACAGGTACTTCACGTAGTGGTATTCCAGAATTATCTGTTAATCGCGCTTCAATTGAAGCATTTTGGCCACGATATAGACGAGGAGTCGTGGTCACGGTGATGTCAGTAGTGCCTATCATAGATACATTCCCAAAACTACCAACAGGTGCCAATACTTGCTCTTGGTTTCCAGTAAAGTAATAATTCGCGTTAACAAAACTTGATTTTATTCCGAATGTTCCTGCAGCCCATGTAGAGTCAAAAGTGTGATTAAACTCAAATCTTGCTTCACCTTCAATTGTAGTGGGGTTACCTGTTCTTCTTACTTCTCCTACTCCTTCGAAGACTAAATTGCGATCTTTATCAACTGCAAGTTGCATACGATCATAATCATATGGAGCCATGGTTCTATTCCAGACTTGTCCTTCCACATACAATGTTTCTCCAGTGAACATTTCTGGAATGATTTCACATCTAATCGGACTTTCTGGATCTGTAGGGTCTGCAGCACCACATGGAGGTACATCAAAGGCAGCACCATTTTGTAATCTTGTAGACCAGTAATTACCATCATCAACATGAATGTTAGATTCGAGATATTGAACTGTTAAGAAAGGTTGATTGCTATTATCTAAGAGTACGCCGCCTGCTATTTCTGCAAATGTTGATTCTTGGCCATCCCATAATATTGGATACGCTTTACCTATACTTACTTCAGAATAATCCAATCCAGCAGAAACCAAAGAAGGTTGGTGGAATAATGCCCTCCATGCTCCAAATGAAGATCCTGTAAATTGTGTTGCATCGTAGAAATAAACTGGCCTTGTGGCAGGAGTTATTAATTGCGTCTCAACAAACATCCTCTTCATCGATCTGATAGAGAAACTATCGGTTTCTGATGACTCTAAATATGGCCAAGGCCAGTCATATCCCAAAGAAGGATCTACTAAACCGATAAATGAATAATCGCCAACATCTAGATTTGTTGGAACTTCGAGATAAGGAGAACGTATTATTTCATGTTCTTTGGAGAAATTATTCCATAAAATTTGTTCCCAACCACCAGCTATTGCTCCTTCTCCATTATCTAGGCCACTATTGTATTGGACTTGTTCCCAGTCACCTACAATACCATTAGATTGGTTAAATCTTAAATTTACCCATCCATCAGTTCCTGCCCTATATCCCAATCCATATCCATCAAATTCAGTAGGATGTGTGACATTTCCAAAAATTCCTCCATTTACTTCGAATGAAAATGGTGCATTGGGTATTCTATTATCAAAAATACCTCGATCATAATCGGCTGAATAATGAGTCTTAAGGCTAATTTTTAGAGGCATCTCTTCAGAGCGGAATTGGGTACCTGCACTGTAACCAGATGTCGTATTAGCCCTTACTTCAACGGGTATCTGCTCGGATACTGCGCTATCATGAAGGAACATCTCAGTAACTTCAGCATAAACATAGTAACTGGAATTAGATCCAACTGAAATATCTTCAGGGAATAAAAATTGGCCAACAGTATAACGGCCATTAGGATCTGTCAAAACGTCTACTGTTTCTAATGCAACAGTTCCGTTTCTAGTCCAAATTATTTGAATTTGGACTGGTATATTGGCAGTAGGTACAAAGGTTCCATTTTCTGCTAATAAATTAACTTCACCAGAGAATATTGCGGGAGTGATAGCATCAAGCCATAATACTGTAGGTGAATAAAGTGTTATTCTAGTAGGTGTTTTGTCATCTTCATCTAAAATACCATCATTATCTGAATCCCAATCAGAAGTTTCTGGATCAAAATCTTCTTCCATATGATCGAAATCAGCATCAGTTCTATTGTCAGCATCGTCATCTATATCGTATGCATCAGGGCCAGTAAATGGATCGGAGGGATTTGCTATTGCTGAACCATTACCAAAGTCATCATGATCCCAAGGATTGGTAGATTGTGAATTAAACCTTGTAGGCCACAACAATACTTCATCCTCATCCTTCATCCCATCTTGATCGTCATCTTCATCGACGTCGTCCCTTAATCCATCGTTGTCATGATCCCAAGCAGAAATAAATGGAGTGATTCCTGATAATTCATCATTATTAGTGATGCCATCAGCATCCCAATCATCATCTGTCCAATCTGGTATTCCATCATTATCATGATCCCAAACTGATTGTTCTTCTCCTGTAAAACATAAGTCTATTGATTCTTGGTAACTGTCCAAAAGACCATCATTGTCATCATTTGGATCTTCTCCATCTGGAACGCCATCATTATCGTTATCTACATCATAATATTGTGGGAATAACAAACCTTGGCCCATTACTCCTTGATCCCATACTGCCTGATACCATCCGTCATCATCTGGATCGGTATCTAAGCCATCATCATCAGCATCATCACAATTACTTCCTGTGAAATAATATGTTGCATCGCCACCAGATTGGTCATCATCCCAATCGAGATCGGTGTCAATTTCAAGATAATCCCAAATCCCATCATTATCATCATCTATATCCCAATGGTCATAAACTCCATCAAAATCATCATCCAAATCTGCAGTGTCATTAGCCATACACGATGGGTCTAAATTTCCAGCAACGGGTGCACCGCAATCATCATCTGGGTCTTCATTATCATTGATCCTATCTGCTAGTTCATCTGGGAAAAGATTAGCATTTCCATCTGATGTCCACTGAAACAGGTTATTATTTAAACCAACATATGCAACATAAAGATCTCGATTGTGCTTGATATCGTTATAGGTTACAGCGGCAGTAGGTACTGGATTACTGCCTGGATCAAATGTAAACCACCAACAGTTACTACTACACTGGTTGTTACCTTGCGAGTTAGCACCATCATATGCACCATCATCGTGTGCTGGGTCTGGTCTACTGCTGTAAGGGACAGTGTAGATATTGCCGCCAGTTTGTGTGGCCTGTAAAAGAGGGAAGCCAAAGCCCCATGCAAGAGGAAGTCCGCAAGCAATCGGCCCGTTTGCCAATCCAGGATTGAGCGCGAATGTTAAAGCAATATCACATTCGCTGTCATCAAAGGAACCTCCAAATTGAGGATTGTTGATGTCTAAACGTCCATCAGATCCCTCATCTTGATCCCACCAATTTGGAAGGCCGTCTCCATCCATATCAACATCAATGCCATTGATTAACGAGTCTCCATCCATATCAATATCAAAGAAATTATTACCATTAAATGGACTCCATTGTGTTACTACTGCCCAATATATTTCTGGGATAACTCCGTTTGATGTGATAGTCAATGCCCCGTCTGTAGAATATCCATTGTATGGTAAAACGAAGTCTTGTACAAACATAAATGGACTAAAATGCCAATACATATCAAAAAGTAAAGTACCAGTTTGAGTATATAATGCACTATCGGTACTTCCATCAATTATGTCCCCATCAGAATGAGGATAAGAGTTTGTAAAAATATCTGTACTATCAGTATCTAGTATCCCACAGTTGCCGTCGTCTGGATCATAACGATCTGGGATACCATCGTTATCATCATCCCAGTCTTCATCATTAGCAAGGCCATCACCATCAATATCTGTGTCAATTGAATTTAATCCGTCATCTCTATATTTTGAACCATTCAAAAGATGTAAATCATTATCATCATCTAGATCGCAATTCTCATCGATATCTAACCAGTCAAGTACTCCATCGTTATCGTCATCAACATCTACCCAGTTATTCAGGCCATCTCCATCCCAATCATTGTTTCCAGTATACGACTTACGCATAATTATGCAATTATCATCAGGGTTTTGGGGGTTTGGATTTGCTAAAGAAGGGCAATTCCATGCATCTACTTCAGAATCTGTAGAATTCATGAATGGATCTAATTCATTTACTAAACCGTCATTATCAAGATCATATGGAATATCTGAAATATCTATTGAAGGATTTCCAAGTAAACTATCTGGAGAGATTGGTGCTCCGAGATCTGTATCTTTCCAATCCCAAACCAAATCATAGTCGGAATCAATGGCCCTATAGATATCGTCATCGGCATCCCTATCATAATCAAGTTCACAATCAATACCTGGAATTCCGATTGTTTGTTCATTGGGGAGATCTTCTGTACCATCTCCATTGGTATCAACTTGCATACAACTATCAGGTATTCCATCATTGTCATCGTCAACATCCCACATATCAAGAAGGCCATCATTGTCATCATCTGTATCAGAAGAGTCTGGAGATCCATCATTGTCATTATCTGGATCGATGAAATTGGGTATTCCATCATCATCAAGATCNCCATCTATAATTTGTGTAAATGATTGTTCTAGAGGATGCCATATTGTCCTTTCTTTTGTTACAAATGAAAATGTATCAGTACCCAGATANACAGCTGGATCCAAAGTGAAAGCTTCTGGGAATAATTTTCCAGACTCCTCTCTTATTGTAACTTCACCATCATAAAATGATGAGTCTGGATCCGAATAAGTTATAGTTCCTATATCATTAAACTTGTGACTAAAAGAAGCGCCAGGAGAAATTGGTCCACTGTCAAAAGAGCTATCTGCAGCCCTAACAGTTCGGTCAGATACTGCATTGTTTGTCCATATTATAGTATCTCCTTCTTCTATAGTTATTGTTTGATTGGAAAGTCCCGAATTTGTCATAGATATGTCATATTCATCAGTACCAGCCCATACTTCAGCTTCTGCCCAAGAAGGAGCGGTGAGAGTAATATTAGATGATAATTGATCATTCCAAGGATGTTCGTCCCAAATATCTTCCACACCATCATTGTCATCATCTATATCAAAATAATCTTGCACACCATCTCCATCAAAATCACATGGCCATGTAAACTGATCTAAACGAGCATCGTTATCATCGTCCTCATCGTATGTTCCCTTTCCGCTACCATCTATATCTTCATCTGGAACTCCATCATTGTCATGATCGAATGGGTTTTGGTCAATTAAATAACCAACACCCACTTCGGTAAGAGTCCAAGGATGAATTTCGGAAGGTATAACATATCTATCTGAAGTTACGTTGGCTGGATCCGTTCCTTGCCCATCCCAATCAATTGGGCCCTCTAAAATTCCATCATTGTCATCATCCCAATCAAACTCATCTGTGACACCATCGTTATCGTGGTCAAAAGGATCTGTTCCATAGCAACCATCAAATCTCTCAATAAGGTCACTTATTCCGTCATTATCATCATCCAAATCATTTAGGTCACTGATACCATCATTGTCATGATCGTCAGTATTTGTCTCTTCAAGATAAAATTCGTAACTCGGATTTAATGCGAGTGCGGATGGATCAGATATCTTTCCATAGATAGATGCAGGGTCATGGTAGAAAATATCTGAAAACATAGGATGATCCAAAAAATCCATATTTTGTGATTCTAATGATTGTCCATTTGGCTCTTCTGAGGGCAATGTTGATTGTTGGAATAGGGTCTTGTTAGGGGAATCTTTTCCATTGACTAAATCCGATTCGTTATCGAAATCTTGGAAAGAATACATTTGGGTGCTGAATACCATTATTGAAACTAAAAATATTGCAGAAAGGGTTTTCTTTTTGGCTTGTATATTTACATTATTTGTTAATCTTGTTCTCACTACAATCACCTAAGTATTCATTTACGACTTATTATCATTTATGAATAAATTGTTTGATTTTGTTTTATTGTATCATCTAGATGTTTTAGTATCATCTATAAATTAAAATTTCTAAATGTGTAATGATTATTATTAAATTAAAAAGTAAGTGGCGCAATACCATGGCCAGTGGTAGGCAGTTGCTTAATTCAAAAATACATCGAGCGGTTGTAACTGAAGCTGATTTAAATTACATAGGTTCAATCTCAATCGATGAAAATCTTATGGATGAAGCAGGCATAGTTGAATGGGAAAAAGTACAGATTTTAGATATAACAAATGGTTCTAGATTGGAAACATATGCGATAAAGGCGCCCAGAAATTCTGGAAAAATATGTATTAATGGGGCTGCTGCGCATTTGATAAATCCTGGAGATTTGGTGATTTTGTGCACATATATTATTTTAGAAAAAAAGGAAGTGAAAGAACATTTTCCTAAAATAATTCATGTCGATAGTAAAAATAAAATTGTAGAATTGGTATCGAAAAATTAGAATTATGGTTTTTCCTCGCGTACAGTTTGATAATTTCCACATATTGTATCAAAAACATTTTTCCCCTTACATTGAATCAATACATCAATACCATCAGACGTTTCCTTTCTATTGATTATTTCATGAGTAGTATATTCTAAACAAGCTGGGCAATTTATCTCGATATTAGTTGGAGGGGTTGGTGCGATTTCTTTTTTACCAGTTTCTCTTTCCTTTCGTTTTTTTCGATTAAAATAAATTTGATATGAAATACTGAGAATTGCAATTATACCAGAAACGTGTAAATCTAATTCTTGGCGAGATGTGGGCAATTTACCTTTTATAATGATATTAAAACCGTTGGATATTAACAATCCTGAAAGAATTCCAGCAAGAATTATTGGCATTAATCTACGCAAAATTCTCCTAAACACAAATGATATGAAAATAACTATTGTTGACAGAATGAATACTAATTCATTATTTGTAATATTTGGGATTGCAGGCAATTCTGCAATATAATCGAGGACATCAATATTTTTTTCGAACTTTAGATAATCATAACCAAGAACGAATAAAAGAGTGGGCCCGCCAACTGAAATAAAATCTTCAGTTATTTGTACTAAAGTACGAGCCATGAATGCTCCAATTATTATAATAAGGACTGTTATTAAATTATTTGGAATAGGAAAATCAGATGGTACAAATGACGCAAGATATTCTTCATACAGAAAATATGCCACTATTGCTCCAATTAATCCAGAAATTCTGTACAGACGTGTATTATTAATTGATATTCCTAATGCATAATGTCCAATCACTGTTCTCTTATTTTTTGTTGGATCTATGAGAAGATAGATTCCTATTAATAAACAAATAATGCCTATGAGATATTGTTGCACAATTAATACTAATTAGTTCATATTTTATAGTTTTATGATAATTGATTAGGATTTATTCAAATTCTTTACCCGTGATTCTTCGCGTATTGGAATATGTATCAGAGCAGAAACAACACCTGCCGCTATACCCACCCACCATACAAGATTGTATGAACCATAACTATCGTAAAGTATTCCTCCAAGATATACGCCAGTAAAACTACCTAGTTGGTGTGAAAAAAATACTATTCCATAAAGAGTAGCCATATATTTTAAGCCATAAATATGTGCAATTAAGCCACTAGTTAATGGAACTGTTGCAAGCCAGAGAAAGCCCATTGCAAAAGAAAATATCAAAACAGAATTAGGAGATATGGGCGTCAAAATAAACCAAATTGCCGCTATTGAGCGCCCTGCATAAATTCCAGATAATATCCATTTTCGTGGATATCTTTTGCCTGCCCAACCTGCAAGTAAAGTTCCTAATATATTTGCAAAACCAATTACAGAAATAGAAAAACCTCCAAGAGCTGCTGTAGTTTCTATCCCTAAATCCCCACACCAACCACTGGGATCTATCGGTGAACTCATTTCAGTAACGAGAGCTGGGAAATGTGCTGTAATAAATGCTAATTGATATCCACAAGAAAAAAATCCTATAAAAACCATAGAAAAAGAAGGGTCTTTGAAGGCCAATCTTAAGATATCTCCCATAGTCTCTTCTAATTGTTCTTTACTAGTAGCAACAGGAGCTTTCATCAATGGAAGTAAAAATAATGTTGTAAGTATTGTTATCGCAAAAATAAGGAAGACAGATTGCACGGATACTTGACTCAAAAGTGCAACTGCAGCAATTGGGCCAATTACTTGCCCCAAAGATCCGGCAGCAGTCGTTATTGCTAAACTCATAGATCTATGTTCGGGGGCGCTTGCTCGGCCAACGACTGCAAGAACTACTCCAAAACCCGTTCCTGCAATGCCGAAACCAACTAATACCTCGTATATCTGATATTCGATAGGCGTGGTCGCACCAGCGGTTAAAATTAAACCAAGAGAGTAAAATATTGCGCCAATAATGATTGATTTACGATCTCCTATTTTCTCAGCAATTGCTCCAAATATTGGTGCCCCAAATCCCCATGCTAAATTTTGAATAGCTATGGCAAGACTAAATTCAGCACGTAACCAACCAAATTCTTCTTCAATTGGTATTTGGAATACTCCAAAAGATGCTCGAATTGAAAAACCAGTCAGAATTATCAAACAACCTACAATCAAAACAGGATTTACCAGAGATGTTTGTTTTTCCATATTAATTGGAAATGAAGTCTTCAAATAACTTTATCTTAGAATGCTGTTATTTAATGTAAGGTTAACAAACAAGATTTAATTAAGTCATACTAACAGATATCTGTGAGAAGCACTGTATTGAGTTCTAAGAATTTGGAAGTAGCCTCTCTGCTACAGAATATTGAAGAGGTTTGAAAATGTCAATTATTAAAAAATATCAATTTAGTATTGCTAGTACTTCTATTTTCTTATTTTTTAGTGGATTAATTTACATTTGGTATTTGTTTGATCCTTGTGAAGGTGTGCCATGTTGGGATTTTAGGCCTCTAATTTCAATTGCTTGTGCTTTAGTTGCTCCTATAGTTGGATTTATTATATTTCTTTTTGAATATTTTACAAATAAAAACAATGGGGTTTGATGTTATGAATTGGCAAGTTAACATAGAGGATCAAACCAACAAAGTTGTAATTATTACTGGATCTAATACTGGTATAGGGTATCATATGGCATATTCTTTGGCTTCCAAAGGAGCGAATGTCATTATGGCATGTAGGAATTTGGAAAAGGCTTTAGATTCAAAAAATAAAATACTGAAAGATTTCCCAGAGGCAGATATCAAATTATATCAATTGGACCTCGCTGACTTAGACAATATTAAGAATTTTGCAAATAAATTCATCAATGAAAATGACAGGTTGGATGTGTTAATTAATAATGCAGGTGTAATGATACCTCCTTATTCAAAAACAAAAAATAACTTTGAGTTGCAATTTGGTACAAATCATTTAGGGCATTTTGCTCTAACTGGCCTATTACTTCCTCTTCTAGAAAAGAATGGAAAGGGGCGTGTAGTAACTGTTTCGAGCATAGCGCATAATCCCGGGGTAATTGATTTTAATGATTTAAACAGTGAACGAAAAAGATACAGTAAATGGAGTTCTTATTCTCAAAGCAAGATTTCGAATTTATGTTTTGCAATAGAGTTGGATCGGCGTTTGAGAGACAATAACTTTTCAACAATCTCACTTGCTAGTCATCCTGGATACTCTAACACTGAATTACAAAGATATTCAATTTTATGGCGTATTTTGAATGTATTTTTTGCTATATCGGCAAAGAAGGGTTCAGAAGCGACGCTCTTTGCTGCAACTAATTCAAAGGCTTCTGAATATATTTACTGGGGACCGACGGGGATAATAGAAATGAGAGGTCCGATTGGTAAAGCAAAAATTAACAAAAAGGCCCAGGACAAGGGAATAGCAAAACGACTTTGGAATGTTAGTGAAGAAATGACTGGTGTAAAATTTCTAAGCTAAATATTACATGATATTGTCGAGTAAAAAATAAGTCTGATTAATTGTTAAAGGCCTCTTTTAATAATACAGTGCATCTATCTGCAATTGCGGTACCGACCTCTGTGGTTGAAGCATTTCCTCCTAAATCATAAGTGACTATTGAACCTTCAGCTAAATGCTCTGAAATGGCTCTTTCGAGTAAATCAGCGCACAATGTTGCATCTGCATCATTATGTCTAGAACCTAAATTATCAAACATGAGTTGAACAGAGGATATTGTTGCTATTGGATTAACAATATTTTTCCCAGCATGTTTAGGTGCAGATCCATGAACTGGTTCGAATAACATGTGATTATCGCCTATATTAGCGCTAGCGGCCATACCTAATCCTCCTTGTAATACTGATGCGAGATCTGTCGCAATATCTCCAAACATATTCGGCAGAACTACAACATCCAAATCTTCAGGGCTTCGGATGAGCCACATAGTAAAAGCATCAATATATGCCTCATGTGTCTCTAATTCTGGATATTTAGATGCGACTTCTTGGAACACTTTTCTGAAAAGCCTGCAACCTTTGGCGACATTGCTTTTATCGACGCATGTAACTTTTTGTTGGATCCCAGTTTTTTCCATTCGACGGGTGGCTAATGTAAATCCAAAGTCTATTACTCTTTGACTGCCCTTTCTTGAAATTGGTCTTGGGTCCCATGCAACTTCTCCTTCTAAACCAGGGAATTTTTCAATTATTATTGGTTCATCAGGACTCTGTCCGGCTGCAGCTAGGGCTGAACGACGAAGTAATGGATGATACAATCCCTCTGTATTTTCTCTTATTAAAACCATATCAACTAATTTAGAATCCCAAACTTGCATGTACTTTCCATGTATTTTATGATCTACTCCTGGGTATAATTTGACTGGTCGGATATTTGCATACAAATCTAATCCAGAACGCAGTCCAAGTATAACTGAACCTCCAGCATTGTCTCCATTAGGTAATTTTGCATCTGGCCAACCTATCGCACCCAATAAAATTGCATCAGAATTGTCTCTACAGTGTTCAAATGATCCTTCTGGCCATTCCATTCCAGTTTCAAGATAATATTCTCCTCCACATGGTATTTCAGTTATATCAAAATTTAATGGGCTATATTCTTGGAATACTTGTAAAATTTTCTGTGCCTCTTTAGCAACTTCTTTCCCTGTACCATCTCCGGGTAAAACGGTCAGACGGTAGGCAGTCATGTCACTTGGCAGAACGACATCATTTATCACTTCAACTCCTTTAATGAACCTAATGAGCGATGGGATAATTGATAGACGGCCGAGTGCGATAGGTAGTTATGGAGCGCGGGCCAAGAGATGGAAAAGAGTCCTCTCGTATTGATGTCAAGGTTCTTCCTGACTCTGTAGCGAGATTGTGGGAAACAATGTTGAGATTAGACCCGAATTGGGATTTATCCCAATGGTTAGATGAAAGAGCTTTGGATGAATTGGAATTAGTCGAAGGACATCTTGGGAGAGAGAGGTTGCGACTAGAACAAAGATTACATCGGATTGAAACTTTAGTAAAGAGATTAAAGAGGCAACGAGAAGTTCCTGATGGGGTAGTCATAACAGACCCCAACCAAAGAAATTTATTTGATGTATATGAAAATAATCAAACAGGTTCTAAGAAAGAAAAGAAAGCTAAAATCGATAGTGTGCCCGAAGGTGATGCGATGGTAGATTTTGGTGCTCTTGGATTTGACGATGATCCATTATTGGCCATAGTTTCAGAACATATATTGAGTATGATGGAAAATGAGAGAATTTCTGGAAATAATGTAGTACATTATTCAGATTTGATAAAAAGGTTTGAATCTCTATCAATTAACGAAAGCGAAATAGATGAAGCCATATCGATATTATTACAAAAGAAAATGATTATTGAATTAGATCAAGATATTTTTGGCCTTGAAAATTGATTGTAAATCAGATACAATCTTTCAAAAAGAAAATACTTGTAGTAAAAATGATTTCAATGGGCAGTGAAGCATCTGGATGGTTTGGCAGAGTTGACCATGGATGCAATGATAGGATAAAACAGATTGAAATTTGGCTTGATTCTTGGGAAACGTCTGTAAGAAAAAATATTCCTATAGCAGCAACACTTCCAAAAAATTGGCCAACCTTGTCAGCCGGTCTATTATCAGAACCAGGGATGGTTCTTGATACACTACTTTCCAGATATGAAGCAGAGAAGGATGGTATATCGGTAAAAGGGATTGGTTCTATTCAAACAAAATTAGTTGATTTAATACTGACTGATGAATTTAAAAATACTGATAATATAAAGAAAAAAGAACCATTAGCAACAATTTCAATATCCGCTTTACCTCCAGGTTTTAGAGCATATGCTGAACAAATGAATAATGATGTACAAACTAAATCTGAAATAAATAAATATGAACAAGAAACAAATTATCAAACAATCACGGGAATACCTATTCCATTTGCTGATCTCTCTGTTGGTGCAGGAATATTTCCGGATAGAATGTTAAAAATTCATGCCGAGAGATGTGAAAAATTAGGACATTTGCTGCAAAAGGAAGATACAATCAGGCTTTTAGAAGGACTACAACTGCTTGATCTTTCAGAAGTTGCAGTTTATGCAACTAGAAGAAGAATTTTGATAACATTAATGAAATTAGGGTTAGTAAGTTTAGATGATGAAAAAGGAAAAATAAGTAAGTTAGATGTTGAATTAATACTTGAAAATAATGTTCTTTGTAGAGATATTTTAGTTGATGATTGGCCATGGAATGAAAAACCAAGGTTGATTGTTTCAAAACCCCCTTGGTTGAGAATAAAAGATAAGTTCAGAAATGAAGAAAATGGGAGTGAGTTAAGAAAAGGTATGTCTGAAAAACTTAGGAATATATATGAAACCAATGGTGAATTAAGATATTCCGCTTTGAAAGGTAATGTTAATTTATATCGGTTGTATGTAGAAAGGTCTCTTCAAATTGTACAAAAAGATGGTAAAGTTAGAATGATTGTTCCAGATTCATTACTTCGAGAGAAAAGTAGTTCTCCTCTGAGAAAGATATTAGTGTCTGAAAATAGATGGGGGACATGTTGGTCTTTTTCGGAAAGTCATAAATTATTTCCAGGCCATTCTCAAGGCGTGCTAGTAATAGGCATCATAGCAGGAGGTCGTACAGAGGTTTTAACCAGTTTTGGACCTCTTGAAAATGGAGATTTCTCAAATAAAGAAGGATTGAATTCCAAAGCGCCATTTCTAGAGCTAGAAAGAGGTCCGTGGTCAACATGGACGGATGCTTCTTGGGCCGTTCCAAGAATGCCAAGAGATTCTAGGAAAAGAAAAAGAGCTTTGAAAGCAATAAATAAGCTTGCACATGAGCCTCGTCTAGGTGAAGAAGATAATTGGCTAAATAGAGGAGATAAAAAAATTCGCATCAAAGTAGGAGAAATTGAGCAAAGTAATAATACAAATATTTCAGATTGGAATGATGGAAAAGGTCATGTTCCTTTAATTAGATCTGGACACTTAAAATTGGATGGTGACAATGTAACACTAAAGCACCCGTTATTTGATCAAGATATGCCCAAACATTCCCCAGAAAGAATCCAGGCTATGTGGAAAGGAGAAGTAAAAGTAAGAAATAAACCTAGGATAGTTTGTCAAACAGTAATTAATTCTACTCTTGGAAGAAGATTATTATGGTCTGTTGTGCCTAAGGATTGTGCCTTAGGAAATTCAATGAATTATCTGCAAATATCTGAGCAAACTTGTGAGATGCTAAAAGAAAAGTTTGGGAGTTTAGAAAAGGGCCTGAATATTATAGTTAAATATCTAAATTCGGATGATATCAATATTTGGTCAACTGTTTGGGCGGCTAATAGTAATATAAATAATTATGAAATTGTTGATTTGCCTTTTCCAAACCTTACTAGTACTTCCTCATTACCATTTAATGGCAATAAAACAGAAATATAGTTACAATTGTCTTAATTTTGATTCCGGTCTCGGTACTTTTTTAGACATAAGTGATGAAACTAATTATACCTTTGCAGGATGTGCGCTAAGCGTTAGCGTTCCGGGATAGGAAGGATAGTTGAGATATTATGGGAATAAATCCAAAAATAGGAATTACTGGATTGCCTAGGTCTGGTAAATCTGCAGTTCTCAGAAAAGTAATCGATATGCTTGTCGAGGAAAGAAAGAATGGAGTCACAAGGGGGCCATTCTCGGCTGAGAATTTAATCGGAGGAATGACGACTGAATCAATTATAGAAAATGGTGAAAGAGTGGGTTATGCTTGCGTTAACATCAGAACTGGTGAAAGGGGAGTGATGGCTCATAGAAATATAGATTCGAGATTAAGAATACTTGGTTTTGGCATTGATCCTACTGAGCTAGATAGAGTAGCAGTACCGGCAATAATGGATAGCATAGGGAATTGTGAAATTTTAGTAATAGACGAGGTAGGTAAATTCTCAGTTGAAAGTGAAATGTTCGTTTCAGCAGTAAGAACCGCATTAAATCATGATATGCCAACGTTGCTTACGTTACATAAAAAGAGTAGGCACCCACTTCTTCAAGATATTAGAAGAAGAGATGATGGGCGTATACTAGAAGTTACTCCTGTCAATAGAGCATTGCTTCCATATAAAATACACAAGTTAGTTAAAGAAATGTATTGATTAGATACATCCCC
>PCAI01000018.1 GCA_002731195.1 Methanobacteriota archaeon
CATTTCATATGTCCCTTCTCCTAAGAATTGTTGCACTTCTTGTGGTATTAATTCCCAAGTGTTGGTGCCATTATCATAAATGGATAGAGACACAAAATCTGTACCTCCAGAATTCCCTCCTTCTTCATGGTCAGCATTTACAGGCATTAAAATAGGAGATAATGCGGAAATTAGCATTATCATTGTTATCGTTAAACTGCGGGTCAAACGTACGTCGTACATATCTTTTCGGCACCATGAGGACTATATAGGTCTATTTCCGTACTAAGTATCTCATAAAACACCTATTTTTAGCAAATTTATTTGTTCCACAATGTTACATTGTCCTTTCCAAGATTAATAATTTTATATTCCTTAAGCCCATTTTCTGATAAATAATTAGAGTCAAACTTTTCTCCAGATTCACCTTCCAATTCTATATTGGAAACACATAGTTGTGCCTTATCAACTAACCCTGATTCAAGAAAACGAACCCATGTATCCTTTCCTCCTTCAACAAGTAGTGATTGTATTTTCCTATCTCCTAACATGTCTAATATTTTAGAAACTTCAATTTCCTTATTCTCTGAAATAACTACCCTTTCAACATGACCTTTATCTTCTTTCGAATCAAAATATTTATTCTGAATTAAAATTGTTCGTGCTTTTCCATTTTCCATGAGTTTACAATTAGAAGGTATTCTATTATTTGGATCAACGACTACTCTTATCGGAGCTTCTCTTGGTCCAAGTTCAGGGCCTCTAACGGTCAACTCTGGATCATCTCTTATGACCGTATTAACTCCAACTAATATTGCCATTGAATCAGCTCTCAATTCATGTACTAATTTTAGTGATTCATCAGAACTGAAACGTTTAGCAGGTTTATCTTTAGCCCCATCAATCCTCCCATTAATATCAGTAGCTGCTTTTAGTGTAACTAACGGTCTACGATTTCTACACCAATGCATAAAAGATTCCATTTGTTCTTCACATAATTCTTCTAAAACACCATTCTTTACTTTAAAATCCTCTTTTTGTAGCATTTCAAGCCCCCCTCCTCTTACTGTCGGATTTGGATCCAATGCTCCAATTACTACTTTTTTTATTCCTGCCCATAGTAAAGCCTCAGTACAGGGAGGTGTTCTTCCAAAATGATTACAAGGTTCTAATGTAATATATGCTGTAGCGCCCTGTAGAGAAATTCCCTTATCTTCAGCATCTGCAATAGCCATTTGTTCTGCATGCAATCCACCTATATGGTCATGCCAACCTTTTGCAATAATTTCTCCCTCTTTCACTATTACACACCCAACTAGAGGATTGGGCATTACCCTCCATCTTCCTTTTTGAGCTATTTCCAGAGCTTGTAGCATGTAATTTTCATCTTCTTCCATACTCGCTCAATGTATGCGAAACAATACTCATTCATCATATCTCGTATTCATAGCATTCAATACTAAATTCTCTTCTGAGACCAATGTGAGCCGCATAGCGTGTATACTAAATCCAAAGGCTCGAGACGGTTTATCTGTCAAGCAGTGGACTCTTTTTGAAAAATCATTACAGAAAGCAGGTTATGAAATAGATTTACATCACACCGAGCATATCGGTCACGGTATGCAGATAGCAGCCAACCTTCGTGAATCTGATTATGAAATGATTGTGGCAGTAGGCGGTGATGGAACAGTACATGAAGTTGCATCCGGTTTAAGGGGCTCAGATAAGATATTAGGAATTCTACCCATTGGTAGTGGTAATGATTATGCCAGAGCTCATGGAATACCAATTCCAAAAGGTAGAAAATTTTCTGATATGCAAAAAGCCGTAGATATACTCTCACATGGTGTTGATAGGAAAGTTGGCGCATTCAGAGTTGAAGGGCCACCTGCTCCCGAACATCCACTAATTCCTGCACCAATGGCACATGAATGTAATGGTGAGCCAAATAAATCTGGTAATTTAGTTCGATGGAGTTTTCTTGAATGCGATAGTGGAGTTACATCAGCAGTAAATAGAATGAAAACAGAAGGTAAATTTAGAAGAATACGTGGCCAATTGAAGTATAAATTTTTAGGAATTAGAGCAATAATTGGTTGGAAAACGCAGCGAGGATGGATTAAGGTTGATGATGAACCAGGAGAGATTGTAGATTTATCCGGCCTCTTTTGCATGAGTCAATGCCAGACATTTGGTGGCGGTTTCTTAATCGCGCCCGGAGCATTACCTACGCAGAAACATGGTTCGCTAGTTTTAGCATGGGGATTATCAAAAATACAAATGCTACTTGTGATGGGGCCATTAGAAAAGGGCAAACACATTGGAATGTGGAATAAAATTTCTATGAAATCTGCAAAAAAAATGGAGTTAAAATCCGTAGATTCAAATGGCAAACCATCCGAAAAATCCCACCATCCTGATTTATTTGTCAATGTAGATGGAGAAGCTGTAATGATCACTCCTATTCAATTAGAATATTTTGAAAATCAGTTAATAGTAAGGGGAGCTTCTAATATCCCTAATCAAAATTAATGGCGCCGAGAGAGGGATTTGAACCCCCGCGTCCAATGGACAGTGGATTTCAAATCCACCGCAATACCGGGCTATGCGATCTCGGCAGCATGCCGCCGACTTAACCATTAGACATGAACCTATATGTTAGAGTTTGTAATATCCAGGTCTACACCAATCGGGTAAACCAATAGATGCTTCAGGATGTGTCAAGCCGATAAATAGAATCATTATAACTATGAAGAATGCCGGAAATAAGGCAGTCAGTGTCAATATTTTTGAATCTTTATCGCCCCATAGGTGCATAAAAATAGCAGCAATCATTATGAATTTAGGTATTGCTATTCCTACAAGAATGAAAAGAGTCATACTTTCTGATAGATCTAAGCCAACCGCAGCAACCTCAATCGCAGTTAAAACAATCAGGCCAACGAAATTAGCCCAGTAAAGATCAAATTTTCCTAGTAGTAAATGGTCACTCATTTTTTTCACCTCAATATAGATAGAAGAATGGGAACACTATTACCCATATCAAGTCAACAAAGTGCCAATAGAGTCCAAAATATTCTATTGATACTGCATTTTGTGGAGTATAGCCCCCAGTCCATGCTTTCCAAGTCATGTAAGTTAATCCAATAATTCCAATAAATACGTGAGCACCATGAGTTCCTGTGGTAACAAAGAATGTCGAAGAACTCACTCTAATATCTGCAAGCATTACTGCATTTGTTGGTTCATAATTGGGCCCTACAGCAGATAAATATGCTTCATAGTCTTCAGGATGTAGTGCAGCAAGCTCTGCTAGATGTATGTCATCCCAACCATGGTGTGGATGATAGTGATCAGCATGAATGGTATATCCTTCATCTACTAATGACATAATATCATGCTCATGAATTGGTCCAATTTCAGGAATATAGAAACCTACAAACCATTCTACCATTTTCAAAGTAAGGAATATTACTGCTAGAACCCAAGTACTTCCTAAATATCTGTAAACACGTTTTCTACGAACTTCTTCGTCTACACTTCCAATAGGTTTCTTAGCCCATCGGAGTGCCTGAACAATAGTAAATGATGATATAATCAATGCAAATGTATTGATTGCACCCGGGGCTATATGAAACCATGATGAAGCAATCAATTCAGAAGCTGGTAAGAAACAGTTAACGGCTTCTCCAGTATCTACATTTTGTGAATTAACTATCCAAGATCCACTTTCATATACCTCCTGACAAGAATCAATTCCAAACCGGTATCTCATATATGTGCTGAATAATGATGTAAAAACCATCATTTCTGACATTAGGAAAACCCACATTGCAACCTTACGAATTTCTATATTTTGAAATGGTGTGCCGCTTGCTTTAGGTTCATAGATACCATCAAATGATGCATCCTGCCTCCACCATATTAATAGTCCAAACAATATTATCATTAAGCCAATTAATACTAAAGGTATACTCGAAGAATCTACCATATTCCCCCACGAGTAAACAGATGCAACTGTATACAAAAAGATACCAATACCGATTGACATTATTATCGGGGACCATGAATTATGTGGCGCACCATGACTCCAATCATGAGGCCCCCAAGCGCTTGGATGATGCTCTCCATCATGATGGTCGCTACTCAATGTCCCGCCTCCTCTTCATTATCATCTAAAACCATTAATCCTTGGAACCATCTTACTATCGCACTTGGTTCATTTGCAATATGTCCTTCATTCGCATCCCTGAGAGTAGGTAAATCATCTAGTGGGAAACTAGGTGTTGGTGGCGGTGACGATGTCATCCATTCAAATGACCATCCGCCCCATGGATCTGCTGGTGCCTTTTGGCCACGTATAACAGATTTAATCATATTAGCAATTAGAATAAAGTTTGAGAAAAAGAATAAGAAAGCACTAATTGATATGAACATATTCCATCCTGCTGCTTCTGCAGGCAAAGATCCCATTGCTTCTTCTGTTGAAATGAAATATGTATGATGTCTTCTAGCCATCCCCCATATTCCTAATCTATGCATAGGCCAAAATAACCCATTATAACTTATGAAAGCAGTTAGGAAATGTAAAACACCAAGCCTTTCATCTAACATTCTTCCAGTCATTTTTGGGAACCAGTAGTAGATTGCAGAAAAGAAACCAAACACTGTTCCTCCAACTAAAACATAGTGGAAATGTGCAACAACAAAGTAAGATTCATGGAAATGTAAGTCCATTGCCATAGATGGGAAAAACATCCCTGAAATACCTCCTAATGTGAATGTAATTAAGAAACCTAGAGCCCAAAGAGTATGAGTCCTGTATATTAGAGAACCTTTATGCATAGTCTTTAACCAATTAAATATTTTAATTCCTGTGGGAACTGCTACAAGCATAGTTGTTAACATAGTAACGAATCTCAAAGTAGGGCTCATTCCTGAAGTAAACATGTGATGGCCATAAACAATAAAAGAAACCACACCAATTCCTGCCATGGCATAAACCATTGACCTGTAACCAAATACTGTTCTTCTAGCACTTGTTGCTATGACTTCAGATATAACGCCGAAAGCTGGAACTATTACCACATATACCTCGGGATGCCCGAAGTACCAGAATAAATGACTCCAAAGTAATGGATCTCCTCCTGACGCAGCATCATAGAATGCAGTACCAATTACTCTGTCCAAGTATACTTGGACTAATCCTACGCCAAATGCTGGTATCGACAGGAATAGCATAAGATTAGCTACAAGTATTGACCATGTAAACAAAGGCATTTGCATCCATCCCATTCCCGGTGCACGCATTACAGCAATTGTAGTCAGGAAATTAACTCCTGTCAAGGTTGAGGATGCAACTAGCATAATTTGCCCTGCAACCCACATAGTAGTACCTACATGCGCAGTTTCACTAACGATGTAAGGGGCATAACCTGTCCATCCAGTATCTGCTCCAGTACCTGAGAAAACTCCCGTGAATATCAATAACGCAGCAACTGGTTGTAACCAAAAAGACATTGCATTTATTCTAGGTAATGCTAAATCAGGTGCACCTATTTGTAAGGGAACCATCCAATTTGCAAAACCATTTATTAGTGGCATGGCTGCTAAAAATATCATAGTTGTACCATGTAATGTAAAGAATTGATTATATTGATCTTGAGTTAGGAAATCATTTCCTGGAACTGATAATTGTATTCTTATCATTAATGCCATGATTCCCCCTATGCCAAGGAAGAACATACCTGCAAGGAAATAAAGAGTTCCAATCTTTTTATGATCAGTAGTAGTTAACCAATCTGCAATCCAAGGCTCAAAACTTTCCCAGTTGAAAGAATCTGGATTGGTTCTATAAAAGATGTAAGTTATAGTAATTATTAGAAGTATACCAGAGATTATTATTAGTGTAGAAAGAACGACATAAGGATTAGCTGATTCCAAAACTAATATTGGTGCATTTATCTTTTTTGTGATCTTATTCCATTCATCTCCGGAGGAACCAGCCCCATCTCCAGCATTGCCATTAACAGAATTAGTATGTAAAATCATTTCTACATTTCTATCTGTTGCAGGTGCAGTCCAAACAACTGTCCAACTTGTCTGATCATTTCCTACCTCAGTATGGCCTACTTCGTTTGGATTATATTGTTGAACAGTCGCATCTACAACTGACAATTCTCCTTCACTTGCCCATAGATGAAAACCGCCCAAGTTAATATTTCCAGGGGTGCTTGGACCTCCAGTAAAAGAGACAGTTAATTCATATACTTCAGAGTAATTGTATACTTCTGGTAATCCAACTATCATTGGAGTTACTGAATCACTAGTTGTTGCCCCATGACAATTACAACCCGAATCTTTGACACCTGAAATCCCAGTTGGAAATGAGCTAACAAGTGGCGTACACACCATTGCTGCAATAAGAATAGTCATTACCACCAAACTTCGTGAGTGAATAAAATTCTTCATCATCTAAAAACACCTCAGTTATGTACAAAAAGTCCGGCTGACATAATTGAATGAGCATCTCCACAATATTCTGTACACAGTATCATAGATTCTCCTACTTCATTCATAGGAAGCCAAAGTGTAGTTTTTTGACTTGGTAGAACATCTTCTTTTGTACCTATTGCTTGAATCCATGGGGCATGTGTCACATCTTCGGACTGCATGACTGCAAGATATGTCTCTCCTGCCTTTAGTGATAGTAGAGGTTGCATTCCATAACCTTCTATTGCGATAGTACCTACATCACAAATGTCTGTTGCCAATTCATATCCTCTATCTGGCAACACATCTCCTCTCCAAGCATCTTCATTTGGATTGCAGTTAAAACTCCACACCCATTGCTTTCCTGTAATTTCAATTATATGGTAACATTCAGAAACAACAGCGCCACTATTTGAGTCTAGAAAATTGTTAGAACTCTGTCCTTCTTCACACTCATCACCATGCATTCCTCCGTCAGCAGATGTCCAAACTGCGTCAAGAGGAGCCCATGAAATATATGTCAAATATACTATTAATATAAATGGTAATATTGTCCATGCTACTTCTAATTTCATATCATCATTATGCCGAGGAAAAACTCCAACCTCAATTTTATCTGGATTATCATATTTTTCTCCTTCAGAAGAAACATACCAAAAAGAATGATGAAAAAGCCATCCAAAAGTCAATAATCCTACAAAAAGAGACCATAGTACATATTCATCAAATAGATTCCAAAACAATGTGCTTGCAACCACGACGCCTACCTCTATTATGAGGGGGCAGAAAGTTATTCATAAATACCGCGTAATGATATCTTGTTATGTTCATAATATCTTCTTCTATTAATAAAAATTAATGATAGACATTAGTAGAATAACATATATTTTTTTTAATGTGTTATTAATTCAAATAATCAGGTAATGAATTTGGTAATTCTTTAACTGTATTTAGGACTAAGTGTGTAACAGATCTTTCAACCCCTTCTATTGATAAAACATTTTTTGATAAATCATCTAAATCTTTTCTATTGGATGCTTTTGCAACAATCATTGAATCAAAATCTCCCGTTACATCATAAACAGCATACACTCGATTATCTTTAGCAATCTTTTCTTGAATTTCTATCAATCTCCCTTTTTGTATCCTCATACCTATCACTACTGTCAATTCCCATCCTATTTTATCGGCATCTAAAAGTACTGTATATCCTTTAATTATGCCATTTTTTTCTAGTTTTTTAACTCTATTACTTACTGCACCTAGTGAAACACCTATTTTCTCAGATATTTTTCTTAGTGAGGTTCTGGCATCATCACAAAGAACTTCAATTATCTTGCGGTCGGTTTCATCCATGCTATCACACCTTTTGTAAAATTTTATTCTGCTAGGCTATTGAACATATGCCAAAAATTAATCATTTTAATCATTCATTTGTTTATTAATTATTCTTCTTCTTCTTTATTTGATACATCCAATCCTTTCATAAATCTTAATATTCTTTTTTCATCATCATTAATCATTAAACTAACTCGATTCCCGACCCAAATTGGGATGCAAATTTGATCTCTCTCATCAATCAATAATAATCCTCCTTTGTAATCAGGAATTTCTATCCTTAAATCTTCATTAAGTAACTGTTCTTCAATTAATAATTCATCGATTTTTTCACCATTTAAAGTGATATAGCCACATTTAATCTCTGGTATGATCTGTTGAGTCGCTCTACCAATTAGCCTATCAATTTCATCATTTCTTGTTTTTATTGCATCAAGCCCTAAACTTATTATTTTCAAAGGACTCCATCTTCTTCCAGGCAGTATCATCTTTCCTGATTTACGGCTTTTTTCACTTTCCCATATCAGTTTAGCTTCATCTGTAGACCATGATATTTTTCTTCCACGACTCCACAAATTTTCTGGACATTTTCCAAAATGATTGATTATTTTATCTTTCAACACATTACTGATGGGAACTGGAAAATTATATGGATCAGGTTTTACATCACTATTTACCAAGATATCTTCCATTCGATTAGAGTAAATAGCATCATTTCTCTTCTCTAATATCGAAATAAAAAATCCACCTCCATCTATCTTGTCATTCCATATTCTTACACAGTTTTTTAGCGATTTAATAATATGATCTTCAGTAGGTGGTAGCATAGATTTTTCTAAATCCAGATTAGCATTCACTGCTCCATTATCGTCTAATTTTGGCCATTCTGTAAATCCCTCATCAAAAGGCACTGATTTCAATATTTTTCTTGCAGATACTATATCAACAGGAGTATTTCTTAATATTTCAGCTATCACTGCCTCATTTTCTATAGGATCTAGTGAACAAGTGGAATAAACTATTCTACCTCCTGGTTTAGTCAAATCAATAGCCTTTCTTAACAATTCTAGTTGTAAATTATGCAACGAACGACTTCCAGATGGTAACCATCTTTTCCAAACTTCTGGATTTTTTCTTGTTGTACCAGATCCAGTACAAGGAACATCTACTAAAATTTTATCAAAACCCTTGTCCAAAATCTTTGGAATATGTCTACCATCATGTTGTATTATCATGCAGGATCTACTTGCATGGCGTTGTATATTTGTTACAAGAGTATTAATTCTATTATTTGCAATTTCGTTTGCTATTACTAATCCTTTGTTTTCTAAGTTCTCAGATATCTGAGTTGTTTTAGAACCTGGTGAAGCACACATATCTAGTACAAGTTCTCCAGGCTTTATTTCAAGAGCAATAGTAGGTATCATAGAAACAGATTCTTGTCTAGTAATTCTTCCAGTTCGATGTAAGGAAGAAAGAATAGATTTAACTTCCCCTTCCGCCTTCCCTCTTTCAAAAGGTAAAGTCCAGGCACTTCCTTTAATATCTCCAAGCCATTCAATTTTTTTAGCACCATTTTTTACTAACCATTCTTCAACCCACACCCAATCTCTTCTTAGATAATTAACTCTAACCGTTTCTGGTAATCTGTCTACAGATTTCAAAAACCATTGTTCATAATCGTCTCTCCAATTACTCACAGCATTTAGCAAAATACTATTTTTACCAAGATTATTCCAATAGTCTTGGCTTGTACTCATAACCTTCGCACTATATGCCTATCAAATAATTACTCGGTTATCTTGGAAAATTTATCATCATAGTATTTTGGACATTGTGAGTTGTTTTTTTCATAAAATATTATACCATTAGTAAAACTCTCAAGGGATGCGGCTTAGTGTCGCAAAGGGGATGCACAGTATGAAATTAAGTAGGCGAATAGCAAAAAATAGTGAAAAATCAGTGAAGACAGATATATTCGGAGCTACAAAGAAATTGGTTGAATTAGTAGAACGTGCACGCGATAATTCTTCCGAACAAGGGCCACTAATACCAATTGAAGCACTTGTTACAGTAGAGAATGATGAATGGATATGGAAAAAAGTTGATCGCAAGGTTTTGGAAAATCTAAGTCACCGATTGGTCCTTCAAAATTCAAATGGATTCCGTCGGGAAATACTTATGACATCAAACATAGATAATGCAATGGATGCCGCTT
Source organism: Methanobacteriota archaeon (assembly GCA_002731195.1). Taxonomy (GTDB): domain Archaea; phylum Thermoplasmatota; class Poseidoniia; order Poseidoniales; family Thalassarchaeaceae; genus MGIIb-O3. The sequence goes on from PCAI01000018.1 coordinate 10,028, forward strand.
CTATCATAGTAGATCTTGATGGTGGATGCGTTTTAATTGAAACTTTAGAGCCTTAATTACATTTTTTATTTATTTAATACTCTCGTGGCCTTGAAATAGTGCATGTGGGTGCGGAGTCTAATGGCAAAGGAGAAGAAGGGCAGCGGAATCCAGCAAGCAGCTGGTTTAATTCGTTATTTTGATGAAGAATCCGAAGACGCTATACAGATATCAAAAGGCACAATTTACTTTGCATGTATTTCGTTCTCTGTAGTAATTTATTTGGCACAGCATGGCGTATGGTCATGGATGTATAGGGCATTTGGAATTTAATCTTCATCCAGTAATATATCCGTTGTTACTAATTCGGTTTTAGGATCTGCTTGTATTATTGAATTAGAGGCCCTACTAAGTGCCCTTTCAACCGCAGGAGCATTTCTATCAGACAATGCAGTCCTAGCTTCTTCTAAAGACAAATCTGCAGATTGTAGTAATTCCACTGCATCTTCATTAACACCTCTTAATTTTCTTACTTTATCTTCCAGCCTTAATATCTGTTCATTCATTTCATTTTTAGCATGCTTGATTAATGTGTTCCAATTTTCTAAATGTTCGACCATATTCAATCCAGTGACTCGTTCAAATGATTTGACCATAACCGCTTCCCACGGGTTTCTACCCAATGTTGACACTATGTCATGCACACACCTAGATCTTGCAGATAATGGCCCATAGATCTCTATTTTATTATAAAAACAACGAGAAAATAAACCAAAACCCCAGTAATGGCCACTATGTATTTTAATTTTCAAATCGTTCGATTTACATTCTAATTCCCATCTTTGCTCATCCCAATTAGGCTCATCAGTAAATTTGGGAGTTTCATGAGATCCAAGTGAATGTAGTACTGACTTTGCTACATCACCAAGAAACACTTTCCTATTTTTTTTTGATTTGCCCAACACTTCAAGTAAACCATCTTCATTAATTTCCATTCTAGGTTTACCTTGCATTACCTGTGCAAATAATATTGACTTAGATCCATTCTCCAAAGATTAGATCCCTCCTTTGAATCCTAAGCCATTCACGTTTCTCTGACTATGTCATTTAGATTGAACATTGTGTTTCCATGCTCTCTATATTTTGCTTATTTTGTTGAAATAACTTGTATGTTTTCATCCTCTTTTAATATTTCTTCTGTAGTAAATTCTTCCATTATTGGAATTTGTTTTTGTGCTCTATGGTATATTTCACGTAATGTTTGGTCTCCAATTTCAAGATATACTCTTGTAGTGGCGATACTGGCGTGACCTAACAATCTCTGTATTGTAACCAAATCAGCACCTCTTTCTAATAATCCAGTAGCAAATGTATGCCGTAAAGTGTGTGGACTAACGCGACTCCTTGGGATATCAGCAGCATCTGCTAACCTATCAATTATTTTCTGAACTGAACGAGGATTCATTCTGTTACCTCTACTTGATAAAAATAAGGAACGCCTATCTTCAGTTTTTTTACATAGATTAAGCCGAGACTCTCTTATTGGCCGCCATGCATCTATTGTTAAAACCGTAGATTTAGTAAAAAGTACTGTCCTATCTTTTTCTCCTTTTCCTCCGATTACTAGTGCTGATAAATCATCAAAATCCATATCATCTAAATCTAAGCCACACAATTCAGACACTCTCAAACCAGTATCTAACATTATTGTAACAATAGGTGAAGATAAACAATCTTCAGACTGTTTTGCAGCTAAAAGTAATTTCTTTAGTTCTGACTTTCCTAATGTTTTCGGCAATGAGCGGCTTCTAGAGGGCCTTTGTATCCAATCTGGTATTGCATAACCGAGCCATTTTAATAAATGAGAAATGCCGGCAATTCTTGCATTAATTGTTGAAGGTTTTAATTTACTAATTTCATTTAACCATGCATCAATTCTTCCATTATTCGGATTACAGAAGATATGAAATTTTATTACAGTTATATTTTGTAATTGCCCCCAATCTCTACTAGGTTCATTTGGCAATTTTGTAGTTGTGAAAGTTTTTATTGAGACCATATACGATCTAATCGTATGTTCACTCTTTTTTTCTGTCCTTAATTGTTGTAACCAACATTCAAACCAAGGTAATTCAGATATACGCGCCATACGGAGAGGTAAAGTAGATTTTATCCCAAGAATTCCTCTATCTTCCGATAAGAGATTCACATTCATCCCCTTGGAAAATATAGCATCATGCTCCCTCATGTCTTCGCCTCCCGTCGTAAACGACGTATGCATCCCTGTTCTAACGAACAATGTTCAGGAGACGTATGTTGTATTGAATGCTTCTCTAGATATTAGTATCTCTATCATCATTTAATGACTGTTTTTTTTAACCCAGAGAAATATAATTAGTATACATCAGTTTCATGTTTTGTTTTATTTATTGCTTCTATATCCCCAGTATCTTCTTCAGCAGTAATATCTTGATATATTGAATCAAGATATTTTGTAACTTCTCCTGCAATATTTACTCCTGTTGAACTCTCTATTCCTTCTAAACCAGGACTTGAATTTACTTCTAAAATTAATGGACCTCTACTTGATATCAACATATCCACACCTGCTAGATCAAGTCCCATTGCTGATGCAGCAAGACAAGCAATTCTCTCCTCCTCTTCATTAATCTCTACTTTCTGTACAGAACCTCCTAAATGAAAATTAGATCGAAATTCTGATCCATTAGCCTTCCTTTTCATAGCTGCTACTACCTTTCCACCAACAACTAACACTCGAATATCTTGACCATGTGACTCTTTGATGTATTCTTGTACCAAAGGACGCATATTCCTTTCTAACATCTGATATACAAGTTGCCTCGCTTGTTGCTCGGATTTAGCTAAAAATACTCCATATCCATGGGTTCCTTCTGTTGATTTAATCACACAAGGAGTACCTCCTACCCTACTCACTGCTCTTACAGTATCTTTCCAAGACCCGACATGAGCGGTTACAGGAACTGGGATATTACTATCTGACATTAATTGACAAGCTAGCAATTTATCTCTACTTTGAGTAATCCCTTTACTTTTATTCAAAACTATAGTGCCTTTTCTCTCAAATTGTCTGACTATAGCAACCCCTCTCCGAGTTATTGAATAGCCAATTCTTGGTATCACAGCTTCACATTCAACAGGCCATCCTCGATTGAAAATTTTTCCTCCATCTCTATCAACAACAATTGTTAAAGATAAAGGATCTAATATTTTGACATCCCATCCACATTTCTCTGCTTCTTCATACAATCTCTTTGTACTGTATAATTCTGGCCCTCTTGATAGTATTACCAGTCGGGGCTTCATAGTTTTCCCACCGAAAACCCCTTCTTGAGTTCTTTGCTCGAAATATTATTTTAACTCCCTTAGTAGTACTTTAATACCATCTTTAAACAAAGAGATTGAAAAACAGCACTCACGACTCAAGTATAAGAATGCCCAAAGATGACCAGAATTCATTTGATGAAGAAACACTCTCTGCAATGACAGTTGTAGAACTTAGGGAGTTATGTAAAAAACACCATTTAATGGTCTCTGGAAATAAATCTGTACTAATTGAAAGAATATTAGAATCGAAGGGTGTAGATGAAATTGAAGAAGAAGCAGAAATTGAACAAGTATTACTCTTAGAGGAAGATGAAGATATTGTAAAAGAAAATAATATTGGCGATGCAGTGGATAAATTAATTGCCAAAAAAACTAACACTAAAACTGATACTATTCAACAAACTAAACCCACTTTAGATTTATTAGATAATGAAGAAGAAAACGACATACTTGAAGCAGAAATATTTGTAGAGGAAAATACTCAGACCAAAATACATAAAACTCCAGAAAAAGATACCAAAGATGATTCAGCATCTATGGTAATTACTTTACCTTCACTCAGAGATATTAATTTTAATGCTAGAGCTGCAGGTGCAATTTTTGCGATAATAATCTTATTAGGCGCAACAGTCTTTTTCGTATTAAATAACGATAATACATTTTCTGCAAAGCCTCTAAATTATGGTGATGAAATGGATTTTAATGTAGATGAAGCAAGAATTTCTATAATCGGAGATGATATGGTCCAGATATTTCGTGATTCTTCAGGAGGAATATTGGATGATGCTTGTGGTGAATTAGAGATTAATATGGCCGGAGAAGGAACAGTTTCAGTTTCAAAAGATGAGAAAATATCTACAGATAGTCTCGGTCGTTCGGGATTTTATACTGCTGAGAAAAGAACAGAACATGATTTAGTTGTAGATTTTGAGGGTAAAACCTGGAGAGATACTGATGATTGTGGCAATCTTGGTTGGTCTATGGCAAATAACATTCTTGATATGACTTCAATTTCTTGGACAGAATTAGAGAATAAAGATCTAAAAAGAACTAATACAGAAATAGTATTTACCGATATAGAAAATGAAGTAACAAATTTACAAATAGTCACCTATGGATTAGAGGGATTGGGTGATCTAGATATCCTTATCCCAATTCTCACATTCCCACTCAAGCCGATTGAATTACATTCATTCTTTGGAGATAGATCACTTTCAGAAGGAACCACTTCCAAAAATGATCAAGACTGGAATTCTGATTGGGAATGGACTGTTGGCGCAGAAATAAATAGTAAAAATCATGGCCTTGTTTATCCAATTACCATTCATCATACACAAATTGGCCAATGTATCGGGCATGCTAATATACAAATAGAAGTTAAAGCAAATAATCCTTGGCCTGTTAGTCAAGAAGTAGATATTTTAATTGACAAAGATTCCTCGGCTTCTGACTGTAATTTCTTATTAAGTTCTGTAGCAGAAACAATATTACCAGATGGCCGATTTACTATAAGATTGGTAATGGGAGAAACTAGCACTTCCCTAGGGAGTACTCCGATTGATTGGGGCAAAGAATATCTAAAACCAGAAACAGGAGATGATCAGCCAAGAACTTCTGATGAGAGAAAATGGGCAGATTCTATGTGGGACGAATCCAATCTTCGTAATTTCAATTTAGAGACCGCAAAAGAGTGTTTAAAGAATAGCCATTCTTCTTCAGATGCTGCAATTGCGATTATTGATGGAGGATATTTATGGCAATCATATTGGGAACATCCTGATGATTCTAGCAATCCGCAGTGGAATATTTCATGGGTTGATCCAGATGATAATTCAGGTTGGCTAACACTAAGTGGCAATAGCACTTCAGATTGCAAAATAACAAGTAGTGATAATAACGCCAATGGAGAAATAATTTGGAATAGGGCTGCAATCCCAGATACGCCAACTATGGATTTATTGGAGCAAAGAATATTGAATTCTGACAGATACCCTGACCTATATCCACTAATTTCTTCTAACCAGAATTCATGGGATTCCGGTATCAAAATAGGCTACAGACTTTCAGTTTCTGATGATAATGAATTACTAAGTAGTATACCAGTTAATTTAGGCGAAGGGCAAGTATCCCTAATAGGCTCAAAGAATTGGGAAGAGGCTGGAACAAATCATTCAAATTATTTCCTTATGAATGGTGAAACTGGTGAGATGTTGGCTTGGTACCATCTAGAGAATTAATGGCATTCATACAACTCTCTTAATTTAATATAATTTTTCTCATTTCATCCGGCATATTCAACTGCTTAACAATCTCCGTCTGTATCGTGACTAAACTTAAGGATAAGACTCCTCTTCCTGATGTTGATACAGCACCACTTATTGTGGATGTTGAGTTTATAGAAACAGAAGAAGATATTGATATCCCAGTTTTGGATTCCTTTGAAAAAGTACACACATCAAAAAAATATGGTGCAGTAGAATTACCTAAATCATTAACTACTCCTAAGGGAAGAGCAAGAGTGGTTACGGTAATAAATCAGAAAGGAGGAGTTGGAAAGACGACAACGGTCATTAATATCGCATCCCAATTGGCTTTACGTGGCCATAATATTTTGGTAATAGATTGTGATTCACAAGGAAATTGTGCAACCGGTCTCGGCGTTGATAAAAGTAAGATTCGTGAAACAACTAGAGACTTAATTCTCAATCCTGAATCTGCAATTAGTGCTCGACATGCTACAGCTGTCGATAAACTACATTTAATCGTCGGTGATAAAAATTTAATTGGTTTGGAACAAGAAATGCTTAGGCAGTTGGGTAGAGAGAAACGTTTGACTGAGGCTTTAGAGCCGTTATTGCCCCATTATGATATTATTCTTATCGATACTCCTCCATCATTAGGATTAGTTACAATAAATGCATTGGTAGCTAGTGATGGACTAATAATTCCTGTACAAACTGAATACTTCGCTTTAGAAGGTCTTGCTTTATTGTCTGGTACTGTAAGAGAAGTGAGAAATTTATTGAATCCTAGACTTGGTGTTGATGGCGTTCTTCTGACAATGCATTCTTCGACAACCTTGAATCAGCAAGTTGCAAATGAGATTATAGATTATTTTCCCGAATTGATAGTTAAACCTGCTGTTAGAAGAAATATCAAATTAGCTGAGGCACCAAGCCATGGAATTCCAATTCATTTGTACGATCCCCAAAGTGCCGGCGGTCAAGATTATCAAGACATTGCATCAGTTTTATCCCGTCGCTGGAGTTTAGTTTAGATGAAGAAAAGTGGATTGGGAAGAGGTTTAGGTTCTATGACAAATCTCGCAAAAGATGGACCAGATATTACAAGTTTTATCACAATTAAGGATAAACAAACTCCCACTGACTCTCCGAGAATTGCTATACTTTGGATGATATTTGGTAGTATTTGTTTTGGTACTATGAACGCTCTTGTTAAATGGACATCTGTAGATGCAGATGTTTGGATGATAATTCTGATGAGATCTTCTGTGATTGCCATAATTGTTGCATTATATGCAAAAGTTAATTCCATAAATTTGACACCAAATGATTCTAAAACTATGTTTTTAAGATGTTTAGTTGGATTAATTGCAATGATATTATATTTCTCAGCATTATCTAGAATACCTATCGGTCAAGCAGTTACTTTACAATATACTGCACCACTTTTTGTTGCCTTATTATCAGGTAGAATAATCAAAGAACAGGTTTCTAAGTCGGTGTTAATACTATTGCTTACATCCTTCTTTGGAATAATACTTGTTATTTCACCCAGTACGGGAAATTTAGAAACAGATGCTTTACTTGCTCTCGGTTCTGGTTTTTTTGCTGCTCTTGCATATATTTATGTTAGGAAACTACGTCATACTGACTCACCTTCTTCAGTAGTTTTTTGGTTTGCTACCTTTTCTATATTGGGCAGTATTGTTCAAGCAGCACCCGATATCTTTTCACTTAGTTTAGAAACTATGGCGGCATTAATAGGAATTGGAATTGGTGCAGGAGGAGGCCAAGTTGGAATAACAATGGCTTATCATAAAGCCAATGCAGCGTGGGTTAGTGCATTTTCTTATCTTACTGTTATTATAGCAACATTTTATGGGTACATCATTTTTGATGAAAATCTAACCACAACAAATCTTATTGGAGGTATTTTAATAGTTACTTCTGGAGTTTTTTTAGTGTTCCTAGCACCCTCAAATAAAGAATAATTTCCTATTTTCTTTGGCTATTATTTTTCCTGAGTAAAAACATAACTAAGACTACGATTACTGAGACAAAGGATGCTAGATGTAAATATAGACTACCTCCGTGCTCATCTTTCTCAGAATTACATTCATCATCCATGCCTCCCCATTTTTCACCATCAAACCAACAATTGGACCAAACTTTCCACCCAAAACCACTTTCTGGAAAATTTTCCTCACCGCCATCACTCCAATTCATTTTAACACGCCAATTGACATAGCTTGCATCATCATCTACATCTATAGAGCCAATTAATTTCCCACCATCTTCTGAAATCCATTCCTCGTTGTTTTCTGGGGGATAACAAACTCCGCTGTTTATGCAAATTTGTGTTACCCAAATTACTTTTGTTCCATTTTCAGATGCTTGAGAGTCCAATACTATTTCAATTTCAAAAGTTTTTGATGCATGGGCATAATCTTCATAATCCATAGATACTATACTAGTTCCTTCAAGGCTCATTTGTTCATTTACTCCTCCTGCACCGGATACACTAGATAAAAAAATCAGTAAAATACTAGATACCATAAGCCAGCGCATATTAATTCGTACTCCCATAAAACACATTAATACTATTGACTCAGGTTTCTAATTCCCACAATTCATCGCCAATCCAATGTATTGTTTTTACAGCTTTACCATTTTTCATTTCTATCATTTGCTCACCATCTACTATCGCAATTCCAATGGCAATTGGTTTACCATGTTCTTTATCTTTAATCCACATCAAATCTCCAGATTTTATTGAATTATCCACAAGATGGATGCCTGCACCCATACAATCTGCCCCATTCAGTAAAAATGGTATTGCACCATGATCTACTGCAGCCCATTTAATTTCAGGCATCCAGTGTAAAACTCCTCTAACAGTAGGAAACCATGATTTGCTATTTTTTGTTTTTACTTGAAATGCTAATATTTTCCTATCTACTAATAATATATCTTTATCATCAAAATTCGCCTTTTCTAAAAATCTGTCAGAAATATCAAAATTACTTCCAATCATTATTGATATTTCATCGATTATAGTTTTCACCTGTTTATATCTTACAGGAGTTCGACGCCGCAACTTCTTCTCACTCACACTACGCCGTCCAAATACTACAAAATAACATATCTTATCTTTATTATCAAAATATGCCTTTTGCCAATCCTTTGAAATAAGGGGGGACGGTCGGCGGAGGGATGGCAAAGTGGCATGGCATATCTCGTCGTAAACCAAGTGGGGGTCGATTAAAGCGCCCCAGTCGTTACCGAGGCAAGCGTAAAACAGAGATTTCAAGTGAAAATCAATTCGCTTTTGTAGGGGATAAAGATGCTCGAAAATTATACAGAAAAACTGCTGGCTCTCAGACAGTAAGAGTTCTTTCTATAAAAAATATCAATGTAAGTAAGCCTAAAGAAGGCAAAACAGTACGTGCTCAGATTACAAATGTAATTAGAAATGATGCTGATACAAACTACGTTAGACGTAATATTGTAACTAAGGGTGCAATAGTTGAAACCGATGTTGGACAAGTAAGAGTAACCAGTCGCCCTGGAATGCATGGAGTAGTTAGTGGTATTCTTCTTGAAGAATAGAATTCACGAAGAACTCAAATTTATGCACCCATTGGATGTGCTTAGTAGAATGACTCGCGACTCAACAAAAATGAAAATCTGGACTCGTTATTTTGATTCCAAATTATCTAGATCAGAAGGTAGAAGAGTTCCGAAAGAAGCCAGTATTCCAAACCCATCTCTGGAAGGAATAGTATGGGCAAGCAGGGATGCAGGAATAAGTAAAATGAAGAGAGAAGAAAATGTATCTCATCCTTCAAGACCGTATTCAAAGGAAGGAATGTTAATTTTACAGACTAAAGATGCTTTACAAGCAACAAGAGCTGAAAGTAAAGAAGGAGTATTACAATCCATAGGATTAAGACTTAGAAAGAATTTTAATGAATCAAAATCAGATCAAAAACAAAACAACAACAATAAAAACACTGGATCAAGACAAAAATTATCACAACGTAAGTCCTTCAAGAATAAATCAAAATCTTCTAATCGTAGAAGCAAATTTGGACGTTAAATATCCAATTCTATCAACCAGTCAAATGTATCGGGAGATCTTTTTTCTTGGATTGCAACTAATAAATCATAAATCTCTCTTGTTATGCTACCAACTCCTCCATTACAATATTCCACAACTCTATCTCCATGTTTTATGGAGCCAATTGAAGAAACAACCGCCGCAGTCCCTGCACAGAAACACTCATCTGCCTCAAGTGCATATTCCACATCTATCTTCTCTTCTCTAACTTCATAACCTTTTGATCTAGCTATTTCTATGATTGATAATCGTGTTATTCCTCCGAGAATAGTTCCAGTTAATTCCGGTGTTGAAATTATTTCATCTTTAATACAAAAAAAGTTAGCAGCCCCTACTTCTTCTATGTATTTATTATTCACCGCATCAAGATAGATTATTTCTGCAAACCCTTCACCTTTTGCATTTTTCGAAGGAACCATTCCTGGTGCATAATTGCCAATTGCTTTCACTCCTCCCGAACCTCCTGGTGCAGCCCTATGATGCTCTTTAGAAATTTTCAATGAAGTAGGCTCTAAACCTCCCTTGAAATATGGACCAACTGGGGAAACATACACTAAAAACGTATATTCAGGAGCAGGAGCAACTCCTAAAATAGCTCCACTTCCCATGAGAAGTGGTCGAATATAAAGTGTACCTTTTCCTATAGGAGGTATCCATCTTGAATTTTCTTTAACTGTTTTTATGACTGCATCAAGAAACATATCTTCGGGAACTTCTGGCATACCCAATCTTCGAGCGCCCCTTTGCATTCTTTTTGCGTTTTCTTTAGGACGAAATAATACTACACTACCATCAACAGTTCTGTATGCTTTCATCCCTTCAAATAGACCCTGTCCATAATTCAAAACTCCAGCGGCAGGTGATATATTCAAATTCTGAAAGTCTTGAATTCTACCTTTTGACCATTCACCATCCTTTTTACATGTTGAGATATACATTTTATCAGTTTCTCTAAAACTAAAAGTCATGTTTTCCCAATCAATGTCTGTTTTATCATTTCCCATGTACTAGCCTACTCCAATTATACATCACGGAAAGGAGTAACCTTTCAATAATTCCTATCGATATCTCTCAATATCAACTCTTACCTGTATCATTTACATTTAATACACCTTGTCTACTCCCTTCGATGAAGCGTAGATATGATGTGGGAAGGAGAGATGTGCATTATCTCTGGAGATAATCGTAGTTGGCAACATGACAACCTACCAAAAACAGTTATTGAATTGTGGTGTAGGGCTAAAAATGGCCATTCAGTCTTGGTTTTAGTTAATGGATTACGGCCTTATTTAGAAATATTTGATCCAAAATCTCATCCAGATTCTCCTGAACCAACTCTTTCACTAGATATAGTTGAAGAAATGAAAGAAGTAGATGGTCCATTAGAATTTGTTGGAGAAAAATTATTTGAAGGAGAGATGAAGAATTTTTGGAGAATTTTTGTATGTGAAACATGGTCTGTGCCTAAATTACGAGAAAAACTGAAGAAATTAGGTTGGGGAGTTACTAGTGCTGACATTAATTTCGCTCAACGTTTGTTACTTGATTGCGACCTTGGGCCACATATAATGGTCAAAGGAAGTGTTTTATGGGCTGGAAAAAGGTCACCAGATGAAATAAAAAATACCAACAATACTGACCGTAAGATAGCAGAAGTAAATATCAACAAAGTTGGAGGAGCAGGAGTTTATCCCGTTGATATGATAATTTCATGCAATTATGATTCCTTGAAAAGAGCATTACCATTCCCTACTCCTTTTGTTACCTTTTCTTTTGATTTGGAAACTAGTATTAAAAATAATAAAATTCTATGTGCTGCAGCAGTTATTGAAAGAAATAACAGTAGATCAGAACATACATTTACAGGTGATGAAAAGAAAATTATGGAAGGTCTTACCAATCTTATTAGACTTGAAGATCCAGATATTATTACAGGATATAATATAGATAATTTTGATCTACCAAGAATGAAGGAACGTTCTGAAGCAATATATGGTAAACAAAAAATGAAATTATCAGAATTAAATGGATGGGGTAGAGTCCCATTTGTTGAAAATGAGACTAAAAGACTACTGCCTGAAAGAAGGCAGAATAGGGTCTGGAGGATTCCTGGGCGCATACCACTTGATGCTTGGTGGCAAGCACGTCAAACACTTAGGCCCCAGAGAGAATCACTAAGATATGTTTCTCAACTATTATGGCCAGATGATGATGAAATGCACAAATTGGATATAGATTCTAGTCAGATGGACCGTGAATGGGATGAGCGACCAGAAGAAGTATTGGAATATTGTGTTAGAGATACAATCATACCTATTGATATTCTAAATAAACTTCAATCAATAGGTCGTAAAGAAGCACTAGCATCTGTTTCTATGACAACAGTAGATATTGCGGCAACTGCAACTACTAGTTGGTGGATTGATTCTCTGGTTATTAGATTAGCAGACAAATCCGGTATCGCAATTCCAATGACCAAATCTGGTCCAAGGAGAAGAGATCAAATCGCTGGAGGTTATGTACATGAAGTAGAAGCAGGAATGAGGCCATGGATAGCTGTATTAGATTTTAAATCAATGTACCCCTCAATAATGATATCAAAGAATATTTGTTCCACAACTTTAGTAAGAAATGAAAAGGATACCTCAGAGACAGATAATGTTTCTCCAAAAACGCAAACTAGGTATATTTCAAGTAATGTTCGGAAAGGATTAGTCCCACAATTGTTAGAACATCTAATGCATAGTCGAGATATTCATAAAGAGGCTTTCAAAAAAGCCAATGAAGAAGGCAATGAAGAACAAGCATTTCTACATGACCAACTTCAATACGCTGTTAAGATTTTAATGAATTCTTTCTATGGTGTATTTGCTTCTAGTTTTTATCGCTTTACTGATCCAAAGTTAGGTGCTAGTATAACCGAGTGGGCTAGACACAACATCAAGGAAATAATAAGACAATTAGATGATGAAGGCAAACCTGTTGTCTATTCCGATACTGATTCTATTTTTGTACAAGCACCTGTAGATAATGAGGCTCCTACTAGTAAACCACAATCCAATGGATTAAGTATGAATTCATGGAGAGAAGCAAAAGAAAAGACCCTTAACTTTGGAGAGGCATTAGCTTTTAGATTTAGTAAAGAAGGTGCAGAGTTAGAGTTTGAAACTGCATTATCTGCTTTTTTTAGTCATGGTGCAAAGAAAAGATATGTTGGAAGAGTTGTTTGGCCGCGTGAAGAATTACTTATCAGAGGATATGAGGTAAGACGTACCGATTCATTTGAATTATTGAGAGAAACAATGACAGAAATGTTTGAATTGATACTTGATAACCAATCATGGAGTTCTGTTGAAATGACAAAAACTGCAATAGACGATGTAAAGAGTAAGAAAATTCCTGCATCAAAACTTGTAATAAGTAGATCTTGTAAGGGGAGGTGGGATAGTAAAAATAATCGGTGGTCTTTTGACATGTATTCTAATGAAAATCTACCATATGTTCGTGCGGCTAAAGACAGAATAAAACTTGGATTAAGTTTCACTCCAGGTATGAAAGTAGGATATATAGTAACGGATGCTTCTTCGAGTCCAATGAAAGTGGAGCCTTGGTTGGTTGATGAATTAGGCACAGCCCCTCCGGATTATGATTCAGAATATTATGCAAAAAGATTAGCAAAAGCACTTGGACGTATTACTGAGGCTTTCAACTGGAGTGAAAAAGAACTCCTCTCTGGCTCCCGACAAAAATCATTATTTGATTTCTAATAATGTATTTTTCACAGTACATCTGGGCGTTGGGTTAATTTTTGTTGAATGTTCGGAGACCACATGATGAAGCACGTCCGGCCTCTAGCGTCCCTGCTTATATTGTTATTAATCGCTCCAATTTTCTCTGGTTGTACAGATTTCTTTGATGATAATGCACCTCCAACTGTAAATATGTCCATAGATCCCTCTGGAACATTAAAAGCTGAACAATCTGTAACATTTAGTGCTGTAGGAACTTCTGACGTTGATGGAGATAGTCTTACTTTCAATTGGGAATTTGGCGATGGTAATACTGGCCAAGGACTAACTACTAGTCATACCTACAATGCCAAGGGAGAATATTTGGTTAAGTTACGAGTTTCTGATGGGACTCATGAAACCACAGTCACTAAGACTGTTAGTGTAGTAAACTCTGATGCTAGAGAACCCAAAGCTGAGATATATCAAGAAAAACAGGAAGATTGTGAAGGCGAAGAACCTGCAAACTCTGTTAAAGGAATTTTATATTGGGTTTGTGAAGATGATAATGACATTGAAAATAGAGACATAGAGGTTTCTATTACTGTCACTTTAGATGGCTCCCCTTCATGGGCTGGATGCGATCCCGAGGATTCGAATTGTTACGCTGAAGAATACCTAGTTAGTTACAAATGGGACTTAGATTTACATTCAGATTCCGATGGAGATGGAGATACTGAAAATGATGTTGATGCTACAGGTGAAATATATGAATGGAAAGATGTCGCTTCTGGTGCATATGAAGTCGGATTAACAGTTGAAGACAATAATGGATTTATTTCTTCTGATGATTCGATGGTGTATGTTAACTATAGAGGGGTTTGGAATGATTTCGTACTAGGAAGAGTTGCCAATAATCCCCAAAGTGAAAATGCGGCATGCGTCGATGAAGACTATCCTTGTGAATTAACATGGTCTTTCCCATTAAACTATGAAGATCCTAAAGATAAGATAAGATATTATAGAGCAAAATTAACTTACCCTCAGAAAGACGATGATCAGCCAATTGGGTCTATAGGAGACGATGATAATAAATTGGATATGTATTTGAAAAATGAAACAGATGAATCTGTAACAAACACAACTTCACTTGGGAATGAAAATAGAGATGCTGGAGATTGTAGCGGTGATGACTATTGTGTTTGGGTTCAAATAGGAGGTTCAACAGTCCGTTCATTTGAACCAGGTACTTGGACAATCGATGTAAAAAACGAGAAAACACATAATACAGATGTTAAACATTTGGTTATTGAATTACAATATCGATAATATGCTTCGAATGTAATTATGTTATACTGCTAAGATATCTTAAATTTTCATATTGGGGAACGATTCATATACACCCCATTAGTCGGCGAGATTACATTAGAGGTGTATATAATGGGCTCACAATGGGAAGATAAGAAAAAAGATCACTTAAATATCGTGTTCGTAGGACACGTTGACCACGGAAAATCAACTACTGTAGGAAGATTACTTCTTGACAGCGGGCATATCGAACAACACGTAATCGATAAGAATGAAAAACTTGCATCAGAGCAAGGTAAGGCCGGATTCGGACTAGCCTATGTTATGGATGGACTGAAGGAAGAACGTGAGCGTGGGATTACTATTGATGTTGCGCACAAAGAATTCTTTACTCCTAATTATTACTTCACAGTTATTGATGCTCCTGGCCACCGTGATTTCGTAAAAAATATGATTACTGGTACAAGCCAAGCTGACGCTGCTGTATTATGTGTCGCAGCTAACGATGGAGTAAATGCACAAACTAAAGAACATGCTTTCTTAGCTAGAGTTCTTGGTGTGAAGCAACTCATTGTTAATATAAACAAAATGGACATTAGCGGTGTTGATTACTCTGAAGATAAATATAATTCTGTAGTTACTGAAGTAACTAATCTTCTAAAAACTGCAGGTTTCAACACTGATGATGTACCAATGATTGCAGGTTCATCATTCCTTGGTGAGAATATATTCAATAAGAGTTCAAATATGCCTTGGTACAAAGGACCAACACTTTTTGAAGCAATTGATGCAATTAAAATGCCTCCAAAACCAACTGATAGGCCGCTAAGATTACCAATACAAGATGTTTACAAAATAAGTGGAATTGGTACAGTTCCAGTAGGAAAAGTAGAAACTGGAGTCCTTAACTCTGGTAAAACAGTGGTTTTCAATCCAAGTCAAAAATCTGCTGAAGTTAAGAGTATCGAGATGCACCACACAATTCACGAAAAAGCTGAGCCAGGTGACAATGTTGGTTTCAACGTTAGAGGACTAGCAGCTACTGATATTCGCCGTGGAGATGTTGCAGGATATGCAGACAGTGCTCCTGTTTTTGTTCGCCACGATGAAACATTCGTAGGGCAAATACAGATCATGGATATCCCTAAGGCAATTGGCGCAGGATATACTCCAGTTTTCCATGCACACACCTCTCAAGTTGCAGTTCGTTTCGTAGAACTTTTAGAGAATGCTAAGACTAAAGAAAAAAATCCTGCTTTCTTGAAGTCCGGAGATGCTGCGTTAATCCGTTTTATGCCTACTAAACCAATGGCAATAGAGGAAATGGCTAACTTCCCTGAATTAGCACGTTTCGCTATTAGAGATATGGGTAAGACAGTTGCTGCTGGCGTTTGTATGAAGATTGAGAAGAAGTAATTCTTAACACGGAGTGAACAGCATGCCAGTTGTAACTACTATCAAACTAACTGGCGATAATCATACCGATGTAGATATTGTTTGTCAGCAAATTAAGCATATATCTGATGAAACTGGTGTAAAATTAAGAGGGCCAATACCTCTACCTACAAAGAAACTTCTAGTTCCTTGCCGTAAGAGCCCAGATGGCGAAGGGGCAGAAACTTGGGATCATTGGGAAATGAGAGTACATAAGAGACTTTTAGAATTAGTTACAAACTCTTCAAAAGATGAAAAATCCCTTAGGAAAGTATTGAGGATACCTATACCAGATAGCGTAACAATCGAACTTTCTCTTCGTAATCTAGGTTAGACTTTCTCTTGCTAGACTTCCCATAGGATCCCATGCCGGCAATATTACAGGTTTAGTTTCTAAAGCTTTTAACATGTCTTTTGTTAAGTATGATTTTGGTGAAGCTATCTCAAACATATGTTCATCAAACCAATTATCATTCATAGTGTAAAATCCTTTTTTACCACTTTCCTCTGCTCCCCATGAATTCTCAACTCTCCATCTTCTTGGTTTGCCATCAATTAAATCTACACCAGTAAAAAGCATTGCATGAGTCATCATAGTTTGGCTATGGCGTAACCTATCTGCCTTATCCATACCAAATTCAACACCATACAAATTCTCATATTCAAATAGATTTGCATCCCACAAACCTCTTTTCCTTTCCATTTGCTTACCAACATCACACCCCATCCATACTGGAATACCATCATTTAATATGTTCTTAGTGATATCTTTCATAGATTCGATATCAATATTAAGATATATTACAGGCGGCCCTCCTGCAACATTTTGTAGAAAATCTACAGTATAGGTTTGCATTGTTTTATTTCTAGGGTCATGAACAAGACATACATAATCTTCCCAGTCAATATCTACATATTCTTTTACAAATTCTTGAGGCGTAATATTACCTTTACTGTGGAAATTATTATCTTTATCTCGCCATTGCCAATCAAAACTTTCAGGAGGTGTACCTAAATGAATACATAATATTTTCCAAATATCACTTATTCTTTTTTCTTTATGAATACGAGCTTCTTCAAAACTACCTCCACCATCAATAATTTTCCTAATCTCACATGCTGAACTTCTCAAAATATCTTTCAACATTACATTCATCCATCTTGTAGAACTACTACTATCTGATTCTGGATATGCGGATTTAGGAACCAATCCATGCTTTCGAATTAAATTCATTGCCATATTCCATTGACCTCCATCTCCTATTGGATCTCCAAGTAAAAAATCAATCGTACGATCATTTATTTCACGATCTGAAGTAGTTATTATTGATTCTAATAAGTGATTTGATCTTTCAAATTTATCCCAAAAGTGAATATGTGACTGACTAAATTCAAAATCTTTTAAATTCATTTTTTTCATAGCACCCACTCTGAATAGATTTAACGCTGCAAAAAGCCAACATCGACCACTTCTTTTTTGATTTGTAACTGACCAATCGTCTAATTTTACACTGAATGTAGGAGTTATCTCATTCACTAATTCTCTATTCAAGGTTAGATTTGGGAGAGAAACATTTGTTACAGCATTTTGTGCAATTTTTGCTAACTTATCTTCTTCAAATTTTTTCCTATACTTTTTTATTTGTACTTCAGTTATCTCACTCATAATCAATCACCATTTCTCTTTAAACTCCAATTTTTATACAGGGGCTGGCTCTGCTAATCCAGCTGCTATTAGTGTGTCTGCAATCAATGCTGAACAGGACTCAATATCTCCTGCATTAAGTAATAATTCAGTCCCATCTTCAGCAATTATGGGATCATTCAAATCTTTAATTATTTTTATTCTTCTCAAATCAGACATACTTGAATTTTTTATTTCTAATATTTCGTCTTTAGGAGGCATATGACTAATTTGATAGGGAAACTTTTCTATCTCTCTAATCCTATCCTCATCATCATATTCAGGTTCTTCCCATTCTTTATTTACTTCTACGTCCTTGATTGGAATTAATTCCTCATTGTCAATTACTTCCTGATCCTCATTAAATTCTTTTAGATTAATATGACTTGTCGATACTTGTATTTCTTCGATGATATTATCTGGACCGTTTAGTAAACCTTCCCACTGTACATCCATCTTGTATTTTTCAGTAAAATTAATCATTCCATTATAGAATTTCCGTTCTGCAGGATCATGTCTTCGCCAATCTATTTTATGTAAAGAACCCGATACTCCAAGAGTAATTGTTTGAGCTTTGATCAAATTAGATAATATAGCGTGTTGGGCAAAGGCATTCAATCTTAATCTAGTTGTATCATTAATACACGTTCGTAATGTATTTAACCTTCTAGATTGTAATTGTGATTTAGTAGTCTGACCCCCTTCTTTTCGAATTGTTTCCGAACATTCTGTATCCAAATGATACAATAATTGTCTAACTGCTGACCAAAAATTTTCTCTCGGTAAATCCACCGGTATCGTTTGTGTTTTTTGTTTTCTAGAGACTTCAAAGATAGCCTTTTCAACTTCCATAAGTTCATAATTACTCAATCTTGGAATGTCTTCGTTGCCTAGCACGTGAGTAACCTGTAACAGGTGGGCCACAGGCGATAAATGAACAATCCCCTTCATACATCTATTTCTATGCTTTATGCGTGAATATCAAGAAGTAGTATTGCTCCCCACAATGTGCAGATGTACCCGAGTGGTCAAAGGGGACGGGCTCAAGATCCGTTGCGTAGTGCTTCGCAGGTTCAAATCCTGCCATCTGCACCAAATTAATCTAATACTTGAATTAATTTTTCTATAAATTCTATTGTGCCTTTTTTACCATTCTCATTTGTATTATAATCTGCAGCGTCAACAACTTCCTGGAACCTATTATCAATTGCAACTGACCAACCCACAGTATCAAACATTGGTATATCGTTAGGCCCGTCACCACATGCAATTACGTTTAATGGGTCTATTCCTCGTTGTTTAAATGCCAATTTCAACCCAACAGACTTATCAATTGATGAGGATATTATATGAATAGCAAAACCAGTCTTTACTACTAATAAATCAGACCATTCACTCTCAATCAATAATTCACACATTTTTTCATAGTTTTCATGAGGTCCAAGACACCATTCAGTCTCTCTCCAACGATTGGACTCTATCCCTTTTTCATCAAATCCTTCAATTTTAGTGGCAAGCCATTTTGCTGCTTCTCTAGATCTAGAACCATCTGCTAAAACTTTAATTTCATGCCCCTCTACACTGTCCCATACTATTCCACCATTCTCAGCCACAATGAACCCAGATAAAGCTAAAGACTGCATTATTGGAGTAATATTGGGAAGAGTTCTACCTGATGCCAAGGAAACTAATATTCCCAACTCTTCTAATCTACGAATTAAAGGAATCATTTTGGGGTCAAAACCCTCAAAATCCATTAGTGTCCCATCTATATCAAAAACTACCATTTCCCACTTTCTATCTCGGGGGAACTCTTTCATAACTCTCCGAGAACATAACCTATCAAGATACCACCGCTAAAAATCTTCTATTCATCACCTTCAAACATACCATCCTTTTCCCATGACTATGGGGGAGGAAGGCGAGGATTTTTTAATCCTAGAAGACGATGAATTTCAATCTTCAGAATCAGCAGATTCTCCAAATAAACCAATATTTAATATTAAAAATGATATTGTAAATCAATTCTCTAAGATAAAAAAAATTACACATTCAAATAAAGAAAAGATTTCTAATCCTGTGGATTTAGATGATTCTTCATTATTGGCATTAGATGGTGTTTACAATTTTGACTGGAATATACGTGGGATGGATTGTCCAGATTGTGCCATGAAAGCATCCAAAGCCATTCGAAGATTGTCTGGTATCGAAGATTGTAATGTTTCAGCAACTGAAGGACGAGTAAACATATCTCTTGATGTTGCTAGAGGTACAACATCTAAGATAGCCTCTCTTCTTGATAAATTAGGACACTCTGCAGATGTTGATTGGTTTTCTGTATCTGGCCAAAATATTTCAGATATAGAATATAGAACAGGATTAAGTAGAAATAAATTAATTTCTTATATCTCTAATATAATTGGCATATTGTCAGTTAGAGTCAAATCTGAAAGATTAGAATTACAACTCTTAGAAACGTCTGATACAAAAATTATCTCAAATAGGAAGAAGAAATTAGGTATTTTATTCGGTAAAAATTATTTCTTAATTAAGAATAATAATTCTTACTTAGATAAAGAACACCTTCAATTAGTTGGTGCAGTTCTAACAATCCCATTTCTTCTACTAATTGTATTATTGAATCAAATACCTGCAGTACCAGATTTAATTATCTTTGCAATCTCGCTTATTGGAATTTCTCTCTCATCTTATTATATGTTTCAAGAAGCAATTGTAAGTATACAAAACAGAATTCTGGGTTTTCAGGTATTAACATCATTGGCTGTAATTGGTGCATTTCTATTAGGAGAATATCCCGAGGCCCTTATGGTTTCTGGATTGGTAGGACTATCGGCCCATCTTGAGAATAGGGCTTTAATTAGGGCTAGAGAGGCAATGCAGGGTGGTTTTGATAGAATACCAAAGTATGCTAGAATTAATACAAATACTCCACAATCACAATCCAAAATGACGAATGTTTCAAAAAATATTTTATTATCTGTGAACCAAGATCATGGCGATGGTTTAATGCCTATTGAAGCAGTAAATATTGGAGACAACATAGAAATTAGATCTGGTGAAATAATACCCATTGATGGAATAATTATAGAAGGAAATGGAGAAATCGACAAAGCCCCTCTTACAGGAGAACCAATGCCTGTAACTGTCAAAAAAGGTGACTTTGTTGAGGCTGGCTTAGTCTTAAAACGTGGACCTATCCTTGTTAAATGTCAATCTGTAGGAAATGAAACTAGACTTTCAGGATTAATGGAACTAGTCAGAAAGTATCGAGATATGCCTACTAAAAGACATACAGTAATTGAAAAATTTACTTCTATATGGGTTCCTTTTGTTCTAATAGTTGCTCCTATCATAGGAGTTATCACTGGTAATTTATTCAATACTTTGATATTATGGGTTGTTTCTTGCCCCTGCTCATTATTACTTGCATCGCCAGTTCCACATGCAACAGCACTTTCTGTAGCATCTAAATCAGGATTAGTTGCTAGAGGGGGCGATGTATTGGAAATTGCCGCTGAAATAGATCTAGCACTGTTCGACAAAACAGGAACACTTACTACAGGAAAGTCTACTTTGAAAGAGATATACACAATTAGAAGTTTTAATGATGATGAGGCAATAAGTTTAGCATCAGGATTAGAAAATAAATCTAATCATCCATATGCCATTAGTATTCTAAAGGAACTTAAAGACAGAAATTTAAATTCTTCAAAAGTCTCAGAAATAAAGGACGGTATAGCAGGAATAACAGGACAAAGTAATTCCAAATCAGTGATAATAGGCAGATTAGATTGGCTAGTAGATTTTGGTATTGAGATACCTAAATCAATCCAAAATACAGTTGAAAAGATGAGAGAGAAGGGATATGGAATAAGCATTTTAGCCGTAGAAAAAAAAGCAGTTGCAGTTTTCTCCTTTTCTCATGATCAAGCAAGAGAAGGAGTTGAAGAACTAATCAAAGATTTACAAGACAGAGATATCAAGATAGAAATTTTAAGTGGAGATGAACAAAAAAGTGTAGAATCTTTTGCAAAAAAATTAGGATTAAATCCAGATATATGCAGAGGAGGAATAGATCCTGAAGGAAAAGCAACTTTGGTTTCAGAGAAAGTTCGTAGAAATAATACATTAATGGCTGGTGATGGATTCAATGATGCAGGTGCATTAGCCGTAGCAAATTTAGGAATTGCCATAGGAAGTGGTGAACAGGTAAATTTAGATGCGGCAGATATTCTTATTCCTGGAAAAAACCCCCACTCAATAATTAAATTAATTGATTTAGCAAAAAGAACTAAAAATATAGTTTTACTAAATATTACAATTTCTGTTTTGATAACAGCAATTTTGGTTTCGACAGTTCTATTAGGTTATCAAATCAATTTAGCTGCAGGGATAGCTCTGCATGAAGCAAGTGTATTTTTAATAATTTTAAATGGAATGTTGGTTTCAGGAAATGATATTTCGAGATTTTCAACTTTAATTTCTTTATTCAAAGATTTGAGAAATGATATTCTTGAATCATTCACTGTTTTGTTTCAAAGTTTTTTTAGTGCACCCCCTTCTACCAGTAATCTAACCGAGGTCTCGTGATGTCTGATATTTCTTATGTTGAGTCAAAATATGCACCTCCTTTGGCCGAATGCCCGAATTGTAATCACATGCTCCCTCAAGGACTTGGAGAGGTAACTTGTGAGATATGTTCAGCTGTTTGTAGAATAACTCACCAACCTACGATTNATTCTTTAGTTTCTGAATCAATACCNTGCCCAANCTGCAATACTGTTNTAGTTNCAGGAACTGATNAAAGGCCNGTTAANATGACTTGTAGTACCTGCTCTTCTAGTTTTGTATTAACTNAGAAAATAATCAAAGTGGAAATAGAATGNCCTAGTTGTGAGAGGCAACTTAGAATTAGGCCAAGACCAGGCATAAGGGAGTTAGATTGTCCTGCATGTCAAACTTCATTCAATGTCACATTCTAAAACCTCTAGATGTATTTAACATAGCAAAAACACTACTATCTGATTAATTTCATCCTGCGTACTCAAATATCACAAAAGTTTCGTAGATGTGGGGATGGGTATTCGTGAGTGAGAGCAAGACACCAGAAAAAGTCGATAATGAGGCTTTAGATGAACTTGCAAACCTTAGAGCACAGCATACACTTTCATCTTCATCATCTAAGGAGTCACTTGCTAGAACTAGAGATAGATTAGATGAAGAATCTAGATTAAGATCAGGGATAAGAAGAGAAAGAAGAATGAGAATTTCAGAGATGTCAGAAAGACTATCTGGCATGCATGGGGCTATGAGAAAGGCTAATGAAATATTTTTTGAGGACCAAATTCAACAAATTGAAACAGACTTGAGAGCTGAATTAGAAGATGAATTAGAAAGACTAGAATCAGAGGCTTTAGAGAGAGAAGAAAGGTTACTCCGAGAAGAAATGTTACACCGTCTTAGAAGAGAAGAAAATAGATTGAGAGAACAATTAGATCTCGAGAGAGATAGAAGAATTGAAGCACATTCTTCTAAAGTAAGATCTAGATTAAAAGAAGAAATGGAAATAGAATTTACAAGAAGAAAAGCATTTTTGAGTGAAAGACTAGAATTAGAAGCAACTCAAAATATTGAGCGTATGGAAAGACGTGTTGAGATGGATCTACGGGAATCTATGGAATCTCAGGTACATAGAATGGTAGAGGCATATAGATTAGATCAAGAGATTCAGATGAGAGAAAAACTTTCCAAAGTACGCAGAGCGCGTGAGTCAGAATTAGAAAAACAAATTAATAATGAACAAAAATCATTAGAAAAGGAAATGATTTCTGATGTTGATATTAGAATTAAAGAATTAGAAGAAGAATCAGAACGAGCAGCTCTTGCAGAATTAGATCGTAGGTTTCGTTCCGAAAGAGAAACTATGAATATTGCTCTAGCATTACGTAAACAAGAATTAGCATTAGAGAAAGAAGTAGAAATGGAACAGAGAGTAGCACTATTTGTTAAAGAAAGAGAACTAGAATTAATGACGAAATTGGAAGAACAATTATCAAAACGAAGTAAACTCTCTGAAAAAGAAATAAATGAAGTAATTAAATCGTTAGAATCTGAAATCAAAGTTAAATTAGAATCAATATTAATCGATACACGACAGAGTATGTTGGAAACACATTCTTCAGAAGATTAACCACTGATTATTTTCTTAATTCTATTATCTACTTCCTTAGCTAATGACCAATAAGATTTGCTGCCTTGATTAGAATCGGTTGGCTTCTGTGTTATTACAATAGGTGCTCCTTCCAGCGGCGATTCCGCTATAGATATCGAGCGCTGAATTTGTGTTTTGAATACCCTTTCTCCAAAATGCTTACGTGCCTGTTCTGCAACAGTTTCACACAACTTGCTTCTTGTTTGAACCATTGTAAGGAGTATCCCAAATAATTTCAGATTAGGATTAACTGCTTTTTGTACGTCTCTAATTGAATTCATTAGTTGACTCATACCTTCCAATGCATAAAATTCTGCTTGAATGGGGATTAATACCCATTCCGATGCCGATAATGCATTTATTGTTAATAATCCGAGTGAAGCAGGAGTATCTATTATGATTAAATCAAAATCATCTTTAATCTTACTAATAGCAATTTTTAACCTATTTTCTCTTCCTATTCTAGTTGCTAAATCTATTTCTATACCTGATAAATCAAGATCAGCAGGTAGTAACCATATGTTATTTACTTCAATATTCTTTGGCGGACCCCTCCTTCTTTCTGGATTATGACTTTTCCAAGCAATTCTCATTGCTCTAGTAATTTTTTGTGGTCCAATGAGATAGTCTGTGAAATCTATCCCTGATCCTTCTATCTCACCTTTAAATAATTCATTCATGGTTAATCCAATATTTTTTTTATCTAAGCCGAATGTAGTTGCTACATTTCCTTTAGGATCCAAATCTATCAATAGTACCTTTCTTGGATTAATTCCTAAACTATTATTCCCATTAGCCAAAGATACAGCTAGATTAACTGCAGTTGTAGTTTTACCACAACCTCCTTTGTGGTTTACACAGGCAACGACAACAGCCACATTGAGCCTACTAGGTAGTCGGTTAATTGTATTGTCCAATTACTGTATTACAGGAACAACAACTTCACCTAAAATCTTCCTCATCACATGTTGTCCAGTAACGCCTCTAATTTTTGATTCAGGTTTGAGTACTATTCTATGGCTTACGACTTGAAGTGCTATATTCTTTATATCATCTGGTATCACATAATCTCTACCATCAATAGCAGCCGAGGCTCTACAAGTTTTGAATAGAGATTGACTAGCACGAGGAGATGCCCCTGTAATTATTCTATGGTCTTCTCTAGTTCTCCAAACTAATTCAACGATATATGACATAATGGCAGGATCTACATGAACAGTCTCCAATGCTTTTTGCATTGCTACTACTTTATTCGGTGAAGTAATTTTATCTGTTTCGTGATCATCCTTTCCACGCAATTTTCTTCTCTGGAGTATTGCTTTTTCTTCTTGACGATTTGGATATCCCATACTCATTTTCATCAAGAAACGATCCATTTGTGCTTCTGGCAATGGATATGTCCCTTCTTGCTCAATCGGATTCTGGGTAGCCATAGTAACGAAAGGAGCAGGTAATTTATGAGTAATTCCTTCAATAGTAACTTGCTTCTCTTCCATTGCTTCCAAAAGAGCTGCTTGGGTTTTAGGGGGTGCACGATTTATCTCATCCGCTAGAAGAATATTTGTAAAAAGGGGACCAGGTCTTAGTTTGAATTCGCCAGCTTGTTGATCATACATATAGGTCCCCATAATGTCAGCAGGTAGCAAATCTGGAGTAAATTGTACTCTCTTAAACTTACATCCTAACGCTGTAGCAAATGTATTTGCCATCAAAGTTTTTGCTGTACCAGGAACATCTTCTATCAAGATATTTCCATTGGAAAGAATACCAACTGCAATCCTACGAAGATTTTCTTGTTTACCAATAATGACTTTTGAAACTTCGTTCATTAATGAATTCGATATCTGTGAAACTGTATTTATCAGTTCTCTAGATTTAGGATTACTATTATTCCCCATAGTCATTGCCACATCACCAATAATATAAGCCCACTTTATTCACTACTTGAGTCTTCGGTGTTTATGAACTTCTGTTTCATCATCATTTATCTCCCCCAAAAATGATTATCTTTACGATGAATAAGCATTAATTCATCTAAAATTTCCTCTTCAACAGATGTTAAATCCATTTTTGTCAACTTTCTTGCATGAGACTCTGGCACATCAACCAATAACTCATCTCCTTCCTCTATTTGCCTTCCAACAGTCACTCCTTCAATTGAAATTGCAACCTCTGATCCCTGCTCAGATTGCTTCATACTATCTTGCCCAGATCTTATCGATTTTATTCTACCAATCCTTTTACCATCTTTTAGTAGCCTTTGTCCGATATGTATTTTTCCTCCAAGAACTCTTACGCCCACAACTGCTGGTTTAGATGCTCTGAATGTATGGTCAGGAAGTAATCTTATCCTACCAGGATATACAACATCTTCGCGATTTTCTTCCTCTATCTCCTTTTTCCTAATTTCTAACCATTCTTCATACTCTTCTAAAATTCTGTAAATTATATCCGAACTGATATACTTAACACTATTTTCTGATTTGTCTATTTCAGTTTGCGCATCAATAAGTATATCCGTACTAAATGCCATTATTACTCTGTGAAAAGGATCATGGGACGTTTCTACACTTCTTACATCTTTTCGACTAACCTTTCCTATAGTGGCACTGCGAATAGGGACTCCAATATTTTGTAATTCTTTTGCTAAAGCCTCAAGTCCCCCGACGGTATCAGATTTTATACAAACGCCCTCTTCACTTAATTCGATAGATAATTCTGACTCTCTATCTGCCTCTTTTATTGCAATATTCCTTTCTATGTCATTATTTACAACTCTTATTGTAGTTCCTGCTAGTACTCCTTCTAAGTTGACCGCACTAATTTTTAAACCGGCTGCAGCATTAACAATATCTGCATCATCCCATCTATTTCCTGCATCTCTCATCTCACTCATTCCTCGTGGACTAAACATCCCCTTTACTCGTGTAGAGACACCTCCTTCATTCGTGACTAATACTATTTCATCTCCTTTTTTTATTGACCCTCTGTGTAAAATGATATCTAATGTCCTTCCCAAACCTCTTTCTTCTTTAACTTCTAGAACCGTTCCTTCACCCGATCCTTCGATATCTGATAATTTATCGGATAAATAACGTTCCGCTAAACCTATTACTACTGACAATAAATCTTGAATTCCCTCTCCTTCTCTAGCCGATATTGGTACAAGAGCAATTTCTTTTGTGAAATCTTTAACTTTATCATATCTTTCTACATTGAAATCATGTTCAGCTAGTTGCCCCACAAGTTTCCAGTATTTTTCTTCAAAGAGTCCTAATGCGTCTTTCGTTTGTTCTCTTATTGAGAATGCCATGGCCCTATTTTCTTCAGAATGCCAACCATGTATCCGGTCAACTTTATTTGCTGCTAATACAAAAGGTGTCTTAGAATCTTTTAGAATACGCAAAGATTCTATTGTTTGTGGCTTACATCCTTCTGAAATATCGACTATGAGTATTGCTATATCAGCTAGCGCACCTCCTCGAGATCGTAATGCAGAGAACGACTGATGTCCCGGGGTGTCTATGAACAATAATCCAGGTGAATCAAATGTTTTTCCTCCTAGAAGAGGTGCACACAAATCATTGAGTATTTTTGCTGGGACTTCTGTAGCACCTATGTGTTGTGTTATTCCCCCTGCTTCTCTATCCATGACAGACGATCTTGATTCACTGCCCAATGATCTAACATGATCTAATAACGAGGTTTTACCATGATCTACATGACCTAATATTGCAATGATTGGTTGTCTACTTTTTTCCACCTAATCACCTTCATAATTCCCACTCATTCTAGATGTTCATTCATATATTTGGGACTCAGCATCTCTTTGCCATTCCGAAAGGCCATTTGGAAACCACAATCCTAATTCAAATTCAGCAGTTTCTTCACCATCTGAGCCATGAATTATATTGTGTCCGATGTCCATAGCAAAATCACCACGTATCGTTCCCGGTGATGCCTCTCTGCCATTTGTAGGGCCAATAATGTTCCTTGCTACGGAAATTGCTTCAACACCTGTCCATGCCATAGCAACAACAGGTCCTGATGTTATAAATTCAATCAATCCAGAATAGAATGGTCGTTCTTTATGTACAGCATAATGAGCCTCTGCAATTTCATTAGAAGGAATTAACTGCCTTAAACCTACTAACCTCAATCCTTTATTTTCAAAACGAGTAATTATTTCGCCAACTAAACCCCTTTGAACTCCGTCTGGCTTTATCATAATGTAAGTGGTCTGCATGCTTTCCATATTCTGCCCGACAAACCACCCCTATTTCAACGCAAAGTACAACTTGGTACTTCTCACGCCCAAAGAGCCGAATTATTGATTTATTATTACTATCTCGTAGGTATATGAGAAGTTTGGCGATTCTACTTACTATTGTAATTCTGACATCCGGATGTCTATCAAATGTAGAGGACACTATAAATCCTGAAAAAGAACTTTTTGATGATACTATCTTCATAGATGAAGATGAACATATGAAATTAACTTGGACAATTGATAGTGTTAGAACAATACGTATTAATTTGGATTTATTAGAAGGCCCTAATATTGATTTGTATACGATGAGTGAAACAAACTATGAATCATACAAAGATTGTGAGGCATTTAATTACATTACACAACTTAGTGATCCAGATACTTCGAATGTAAATATTGAGTTTAATACTGATGAAGGAACATATGTAACGGTAATTGACAATACCGATTGTGGCGATGCACAGCCTCCTGAACAAGGTTCAGGAAATCCTTTGGTTGCAGATGAAAATGATAGAGCAAGAGTAGAATATAGAATTACTGCCCAATAAATATTCTTTATTTGATTCCGCCCTTTTCATAGCGTTGGGTCCATTTCATTCTTCTAGGATTACGTTTTAGTTTAAGTGAATTTTTTCTTGCTTTACTATCCTTGAACCACAATACCGAACCATCTCTTCGGACAAACATCATTCCTGTACCAGGTTCTATTTCTTCATGACTGAAGCTACAAATTCTTCTTTCCGGCATTAAAACACCTACCTGGTTCCTAAGCGACGAGCTTCTCTTCCTGTGTCTCTGAGCATCAATATGTCTCCTATTCTTATTGGACCAACTACATTTCTAGCTATAATTCTCCCAATGTCTCTTGGATTATTTGAGTCATTGACTCTTACTTTCACTTGAGTTGCTTCACCAGTCATACCGGTTCTTCCTACAATTTCAACAACTTCTGCAGGCCATGCTTCTTTTGCCATATTTCATCTCTCCTAAGTTAAATTTAGTTTGATAACGTTTCAAAGTGGCCCTTTATCTCATCAAACCTATCTTTAGCATCTTTTTCCATAGTCATTATTGCTACTGCAGCTGTTTTTGTTCCAGTACTCATTCCAGCAGCTTCAGCAAGATATGTTTGATCGGCAACATAGATATATGGTATCTCTTTTTCTTTACAAATCATTGGTATATGGGCCAATAATTCGCCAGGACTAACATTTTCTGCCATCACTATCATGAGAGCAGTACCTCTCTCTGCAGCTTTAGTAACTTCATTAGCACCCTTTTTTAGACGACCTCGTTCATTTTTACCAATGGACTTCACCATTTCATAGACTGACTCTTGTATGTCTTGGGGGGTTTCAAAAGATATATGTACACTCATTAGAT
Source organism: Methanobacteriota archaeon (assembly GCA_002731195.1). Taxonomy (GTDB): domain Archaea; phylum Thermoplasmatota; class Poseidoniia; order Poseidoniales; family Thalassarchaeaceae; genus MGIIb-O3. The sequence goes on from PCAI01000018.1 coordinate 39,775, forward strand.
AATCTCCTCATGTAGGTAAGTCGGCGCACGACATGGCTGATATAAACGCAACGCATTGGAAATAATATATCTAAAACATCTCTAATAGTTGTTTAACGCCTCTAGAAAGTGCAGGAGCACAGGAAACTAACCCTCTGGGGTTGGATAGTGAATCTGTACTATGAACTCCATCTACATGATTTGCAAGTTTCGAAATAGCTCCTCCTGTAAACAATCCATGAGTACATGCCGCATGTACTTCCAAAGCACCCTGACGCCGCAAAGCATCACTTGCTCTACATATAGTACCTCCAGTACTAATCATATCATCAACTATTGCTACAATCTTATTTGAAACATCCAAATCCTTTGGCGTATGTTCAATAGTATGTGCATCTATTCTCTTTTTTTCCAGATATGAAAATTCACATCCTATTAAATTAGCAACTTTCGTTGCCCGACTTATCGCCCCTTTATCTGGACTTAGTATGAAATCAGGAGAAACTTCTTTTTCTAACTTATCTGCTATTTCTGCCATTGAACTGACAAAAATAATCGGAAAATCTAATCCATCCATAACTTTCTTCTCATGAAGATCTAATATTACCATACCATCACAATAATTTGACATAATATTGGCGATTACTCTTGCAGAAACAACTTCTCCCTTTGAAAACCTCTTATCCTGTCTTGAATAGCCATAATAAGGTATTGCAAGTATTATTCCTTTTCCTACATCAGCCAATTTTTGTGGCTCTTCACCTTTTAGATTAGATAAATCACCCTTTCTAACATCTCCAATTGCCTTTAACAGCAAAATTGTTTTTAGAATATTTGAATCAGGATAAGTATTTGAAACTAATATTACTGGTTCGGATCTAATTTTGTCTATTTCTTCCCCAGGGACCCTCACATATCCCTCACCATCAGGAAATTTTCTATCTTCTAATTTGATATATTCCATTTTCATTATTTTCGAAAGTGAATTAGCAACATTTTGTTCGCTCGAGCCACTAACCACTGGCATATTATTCCACTCGAAGAGTAGGTTGTTCATGATTATGCCGATTGACACAAACTTGTTTTTGGTGGACATGACAAGATTTGAACTTGCGACCTCCCGGTTATCAGCCGGGTGCTCCAGCCAGACTAAGCTACACGTCCCTGTGTAGTTCCGCGAGATGAGTATTGTTTTTGAACACTACTCTAATTTCTTACTCATCATCGAAAGACACATCATTACTATTTAATTTTAAATAACTGGGTAAAGTTGTCAGTCTTTTGGCAGAACATTTTAGTATTATCTCATCTAATCTTGCAGTTGTCCTAGATAATTGTCCTACGGGGACAATGATTGTTTCTGGTAGATTATATTTAGTTTTCATTCTAAAATGTGGCCTAATCACTAATCCTTTGTATGTACGTTTAAGTTTAACCAAGCCAATGACATTTCCTATGTCTGCTCCATCATTATCTAGTACTGCTCTATCACGTAATTCATCAGGCGCATACAATTTTTCATCAATTCTTATTGTATTCCTCCATCTTCTTTGTAATTCTCTCATTGATTTTGATAATTTTACTCCTCCATCAGAGCGTATGCTATGTA
>PCAI01000063.1 GCA_002731195.1 Methanobacteriota archaeon
GCCCGTTCTCCAATGGAAGCGGCGGAAAATGCGGGAGATAGGCCAGTATACCTCACTCATGGCAAAGAAGATCCACGAGTTTCAATCGTTCATTCTGAAAACTTTGAAGAAAGGATGATTCTTGAAGGAGGGGATGTATCTACTTGGTATGTTAATGATAGGGGCCATGTAGATGCAATATGGGGAGATTCTGGAGAATATAAAAACAAATTAGTCTCCTTTTTTAAATCTTCATTAGACTAATACAAATATTGAAAATAATTAATATTGATAAATAAGATATTTGATAAATTATTTTTTACGTTGCAGCCAAAGATTGTACATTGGAGAGTTTAATTTTACTTTTCTAGTGCCCAAACGTGCTTCCACATCTGGCCATAAAGATTCTAATTTTCTAAAAGTAGGACAATGTCTGAAACCTAATGCGTGCAAGTATTCATGATAAAGCACGCTAGCTGCTAAACGTTCCCAACGTGATTCAGAAAATAAATCCGGATGTAGATCAATTATCCTTACATCATCAGGACCTAATGTATTCCCATGTGGCCAGAAATCTTTGCCTTTTTCTATTATCTTACCATTTTTGTTTCTCTTTATCCATCTACTATTTTTCTTAAAACGACAACATCCCAACATTGTTTTGTTATTTTTTCTTAAGTATCCTAATGGAATATTTTTTAATTTATGTATTTCAAAACTACTTAATTCTGGAATTTTTGAAATCGTATCAATGACAGAAATGCTCAGTCGGTGTATGGGCATTGCAACTACGAAAATAGTTAATTCAAATAAACTTTTGATGAAATAAGATTCTAATGAGCTAAAACAAAAATATATATGTGTCCCACACTTGACATCAATTGATTATTATGAGTGGGCAAATAGCAAAAATTGGATTGATAGCAAGTATGTTTTCGGTAGTTGGATCGTTATACGTTTATTTTGTAGGCGATAACGAAAGTCTAGGAATATTTGTAGGACTTTGGGCTCCAACATTAATATTGGCAAGTAATGAGATAGAAGCTTGGATGGATAACTGATTACGGATAGAGACGTTTTTCAATCCATTCGTTGTTGATAAATTTCAAAGATATTCTTTCATGAAGTCTACTAGGCCTTCCAGACCAATATTCTATTGAATGAATTATTATTTTGTAGCCCCCCCAGTGATTAGGTAATGGTATTTCTTGATCCTTGAATTTTTCTTCAGTTACCCTGAACTCATCATCAAGTTTGCCAATAGATTCCAATTCTTTACTCTGAATAGATGTGTATGCGGCTATTTGACTTAATCTTGGACGAGAGTTGTGATAATCAAAAACGATTTCTCTGGAGAGTTCCGAAGCTTTTCCTAAAATTCTGACTTGTTTTTCTAATGAAGGCCAGAAAAACGTAACCGCTACATTTTCATTATATTCAATATCGTGTGCTTTATCACTCTCCAGATTTGTGAAAAATCCTATTTCAGAATCATTGATATGTTTTAATAAAACCATTCGACTTCTTGGAAAACCGTCTTTACTAACTGTTGAAAGGCACATTGCATTTGCCTCAATTAAATTGTTATCAACAGCTTCTTTTATCCAATCTTTGAGAAGTTCTAGCGGCTTATTGACATTTGGAACTGTGATTGGCCCTCCATCTCTGTAATCTACTCTGATTTCTCTTACCATATTTATTGGCCAGTGTATCCTCGTATAAATATGGGTTTTAAAAATAATTATAAATATAGATTAAAAATTATAGTTAAATACAATTACTTATAAATAATTAATTGATGGACAATATATGAACGGTACGGTATCGTCTAATATTAGCCTAAAAAAGAATGTTATAGTGTTGACCTTAGTTGGTTTGGCATTAATGATTGTTCAGTCAGTGAATGCTGCAACAGTCAATCCGGAAGTAAAATATGATGGTGATGCATTAGGAAGAGCAACTTTCTTCCTTTTCTTCATTGGGTATATCTCAATGGGTGCTGCCTTTGTTTTCTTCATGAGTGAAAGAAACAACGTTGCTCCAGAATTCAGAACCACCATGACTATTTCTGCATTAATAGTTGGTATTGCTGCGTTCCACTATTACTACATGCGTGGAGTATACATAGATACAGGTGCAGTTAGTACTGATTATAGATACATGGATTGGATCATTACAGTACCCCTAATGGCATTAAAATTCCCTTCTCTTATTGGAAAAGATGCAATTACTGATAATAAAGTGTTAGGACTTGGATTTACGGGAGTCTGTTTTGTTGGTGCTTTGATAATGATTTCTTTTGGATACCTTGGAGAAACGGGGGTAATGCATGAAGGATTGGGCTTAATTATTGGTGGCGTAGGATGGGTCATGATAATGGTAGCTACAGGTTTACCATTTGGCCTATATGATGGATTAGGAGTAGATAATAGCAAGATCAGAGAGGAATTAGTATGGAGTACTAATGCCCTAAGAACTTTCATACTAGTGGGATGGGTTATTTATCCAATTGGATATCTTGTTGGAACTGAAATGGTTGATGCAGGGGCAGATGGGAAAGAAATAATGGCTATACTGTACAACATTGCTGACATGATTAACAAAATAGGGTTTGGTATCGTAGCATGGATGGGTGCTAAAAAGGCATCTTCTGTAATGTCTTAATTACTTAAAGAAGTTAGAAATGGAATAAGAGGAGGACTCTTTGCTATTGAGCAGAGAGTTTTCCCCTATCCAGAGTTATTGATTTAAATTAGGGAAAATACAAGTATCAGGTCTTTTGAATAAGTAATGTCTATACTTTGAAATTAACATATATATTACATCTCTGAAAGGCAATGGTACTAACCAAAAAATTGGGAAGAATATTTTGTAATGAGGTTTCATATAAAGTAGAAATCTTATTCCGGCTGCTGATCTAATGAATGTTTTATCATTTCTTACTAGATATACTGTATCTGCTTTTTGATAATTCTTTGAGAATGTGGAAATTATATTTTTTCCTTCTTCGGAGTTATTTGCAATAAATTTTAATGATGATTCTTTTCCTAGTCTAGGATGAATAAAAAGAGCAAGGTTTGAACAAAGTCCACAATCCCCATCCATCAATAGAATATCAGAATTATATATTTTAATCACCCCTTACAGATTCAAGATTCCATGTCTTCACTTTTACGCCTCGTGTAATATGGACAAGATCTGGGGAAAGATAATTATTAATTCCTAAATTAAAGGATTCTGTTAAAGTGTTTTTCTCAATCATTGCCTCACCATCGGAATATTCCCAAGGATTATGTTGAGTATATGCCATGTATAATTTATCCTTGTGTGAAACGTACAAACAATATCGTTCAAATAAAAAATATTCTAATGTATTCTTTTTGGCCCTTCTGGTATCTCCTATTGGCTTTGATTTGCCTTTTAATTCCAAACCATTAGAATCCCGTTGTGAATGCCAAATATAGTTTCCTTCTGATGTTTTGACATTTGCTTTTGCATATTTGTATGGAAGTCCATAGACTCTAGGAGCATAGGTACAAGTAACGTAACTTTGCGCATCCAAAGTCAGAAATAGAACTCCTGCCTTCCCATTTTTCTTAACATACGTACGGACGTTAAACTCAGGGAAAGTAGATATAAATGGCAAATAAGGAAGGAAATGGGGCCTTACTTTTTCCATTATAAATGGGATAGTTCCCACATATGCTTTGCCTTGAAAAGTATCTAATTCTAAATCTTCAGGAATATATGGTTTAATCTTCTCAGGATTAATTTCCCAATGTAAAAAAGTTAGATTAATCCAATTTTGTCTTAAAGCCCATCTTCTATCTGGCATGGGAAATGGAAGATGTTCCAACTTCCACTCTACATTTACCATGACCATCCTTCAATAGTCACAGATAAAAACAATCACACAAAATGCCGTGGTAAAAACTAAATCATGATGTATTAGTCATTGATTATGGGCGATAATAAATGTGCTTATGATAGTTGTAATGCACTTGAATTTAGAACCTCCGGATATTGCCTAAAACACAAAGATGGACCCAAAACTACCTTGATTAGTGAAATTAATCCAATAAAATCTGAAACCTTAGAAGAATTTGATATGGTCGAAACCCCTAAAGAAAAATATAATACTACTGTTTGGTTTCTAGCTGGATTTTTTGTGGGCCCTATATTTGCGATTATTATGGGAGCCTTATCAGAAGTTTTACTTACGGTTAATGAAGGGTTTGCAGGTTTTACAATGTGCATAATATTACCAGCAGTTTACATAATTGGAATTATATGGGGATTTAGAAGCAATGGGACTACTGGGTTTGCATTAGGATTATTAGTAATGCCAATAATTTTCGGTTTGTTTGTTTTATGGATATTTTATATTTAGCACCGAAGGTTTGTTTATGTAAAATTAAATTGGAAAAAGACATTAAAACCATTTAGTTTATTGATTTATTTGAGATAAATGACTAAGTGATTTCAATGCACAATTTACATGAATAGCTGAGCCCAAGGGTAATGCTTCTTCATCTACTTTGAACATAGGATGATGTACATCATAAATTGCATCGATTTCCGGATTACTTACTCCTAAGAAAGCAAAACAACCTGGTATTTTCTGTGTATAATATGCAAAATCTTCCCCACCCATTATTGGAGGCATTTCTATTACTTTGTCTTGACCTAGTATTTCTTTACCAACTGATTTTCCTAATTCCCAACAATCCATATCATTAACTGTTGGAGGATAATCATGACCAGGGAACGTGACTTCAGCCTCACAACGGTTGGCTATTGCTACTGATTCAGAAACTTCCTTCACTCTTTTTTGTAGATTCAATAATCCATCCAAGGTTAATGAACGGATGGTACCTTGTAACTCCATTGTCGATGGAATAACATTCCATGCATCTCCTGCGTTCATCATTGTAACACTAATTACTCCAGATTCTAATGGGTTTAACTCTCGAGAAATAATTGATTGTAACTCCACAACAATCTTGGAACCAGTAATGACAGGATCTATGGTGTTATGAGGGGCGGCTGCGTGCCCTCCGTTTCCTTTTACTATAATTTTTAACGATCCTGCAGCAGCCAATAAAGTTCCTTCTCTTGATGCCAACATACCAGTAGGAAGCTGTCCTGCCACATGTAAGCCGAATATTTGTTGGACATCTGGATTGAGTAGTACTCCTTCATCCCTCATCATTTTTCCTCCTGCTCCTCCTTCTTCAGCAGGTTGAAAAATTAACTTTACAGTGCCTTGAATCTGATCTTCATTTTCTTTCAATATTCTTGCTGCTCCAAGCAACATAGCAGTGTGACAATCATGGCCACATGCATGCATTTTACCGTCTATTTCACTCTTAAAATCTACTTGTGCCTCTTCATGTATTGGCAAAGCATCCATATCAGCCCTTAATGCAATACAAGGTCCATTTCCATCACCAATTATTCCAACAACACCAGTTATTGCAATATCTTTCTGAAAAGGTATTTCAAGTTCTGCCAAAGTTTCTTGTACTAATTTACTAGTTTCAAATTCCTCATACATTAATTCGGGATGACGATGTATTTTTCTTCTCTTCTCGAGAATCCATGGTTTAATATCATTGGCCTTGGATAAAATATCAGTACTTTTCATAACTATTCTGAAGCAGTATGAATATTAGAATTATCTTGAATAAATACCCTAAAGCGATGTGAATTTACTAATTTATTAACCGCAATCTTGAAACACATTAGTTGTCTAACTACACTATGGAGAATGAGGGCATGTACTATAGAATGATGGGGAATACAGGTTTACAAGTTTCAGTACTATCTTATGGTTTTTGGGCAACCTATGGAGTAAAAGATAGTTTATTAGAAGAAAAAGGCATCGAAATGGCAAAAAAATGCATGACAATTGCCAGAGATGCTGGTGTAAATTGTTTTGATCATGCAGAGGCTTATGGTAATCCAAATGGAGAAGCTGAAAGGCTCTTTGGAATAGCGCTCTCAGAATTAAGGGAAGAATATCCAGAAAAGTGGAGAAGATCAGAATTGATAATAACTACAAAGATTTTCTGGGGAGGCAATGGAGTCAATGAATCAGGTCTATCCAGAAAACATATTCTAGAAGGTTTAGATGCAAGTTTGGAGCGATTACAAGTTGATTATGTAGATATGGTTTTTTGCCATAGACCTGATCCACTTACTCCAACATCCACTGTAGTAAGAGCAATGAATGATGCTGTAAGAAACGGTTGGGCCACCTCTTGGGGTACATCAGAATGGTCAGCAGCACAGATAATGGAAGCAATATGGTTTGCTAAATCAGAAGGTTTAGAGCCTCCAATGTTTGAACAACCACAATACAATATGCTCCATAGACAGCGTTTTGAACAAGAATATTTTCCACTTTTCAAGCCCCCGTATAACTATGGAACAACAATATGGTCTCCATTACGTTCAGGATTTCTCACTGGCAAATATAATGAAGGTATTCCAGAAGGTTCAAGGCCGACTCAAGAAGGTTATGAGTGGTTAATCGATGATTTAGAAAAACGTAAAAAAGACGGTCAAATAGAGATTGTTAAAAGCCTGTCTGAATATGCTTCAGATCAATTTGGATGTTCTACTGCTCAATTAGCTTTAGCGTGGTGCCTAAAAAATCCTAATGTCAGTACCATACTTCTAGGCGCAACTAAACCTGAACAAATGGAAGAAAACTTGGGATGTATTGAAGTTGCAAAAAAAATGAATGATGTACATATGGATGAAATAAATTTAATTCTTGGAAATAAACCTGAAGATTGGATAGGATATGGTGGATCTGGTGCTCGAGACATCAGAACGATGTAAGAATAAAGATTGGAAATTGAACGCTATTTCTTAGATGCTGGAGTTTTTCCTAACATGAGAAGGATGTCTTTGTAAGTATCTAATGTACTAACCATGCTAAATAGCATACCGAAGCGCGGGACGTTTAGGGTTGCTTCTTGGTTCTATTTTCAGACTTAGGAATCGGCCCTGATTTGGTTCATGCTTTAGAGAAACAGGGAATATTAGAGCCATTTGAAGTTCAGACAGAATCCATACCAGATTCCATACTTGGGCATGATGTTTGTTGTAGAGCCCCTACTGGATCTGGAAAAACATTAGCTTTTGGCTTACCTCTTTTGGCTCGTACTCAATTGGCTAAAAGTAAAAATCCTACTTCTCTTATTTTAACTCCAACAAGAGAGTTGGCAGAACAAATATGTACTGTTCTAAAACCTTTAGCCAAGGCAATAGGAATCAGTGTCCTATCCGTCTACGGAGGAGTATCTTATCGAAATCAATTACGTGGACTTGAAGATGGAGTAGAAATACTGGTTGCTTGCCCAGGAAGATTGCTAGATTTAATTGACAGAAGGGCTCTATCATTAAAAGATACAAACATAATAGTCTTAGATGAAGCAGATAGAATGGCAGATATGGGATTTATGGAACCAGTTTGTGAAATAATAGAAATGTGTTCAGAAGAACGTCAAACTATACTATTTAGTGCCACCCTTGATGATGATGTAATCGACATAGTAGAAACCTACCAAAACAACCCGATTACTATTGAAGTTGGCCCAGAAGAAGTGAGTATTGAAAGTATGCAGCATTATTTCTGGAAAGTTAAGAATCATAAAAGAGTAGAGATTACTGCAGATATTGTTAAAAAATCGGGAAGAAGCATAATTTTCTGTAAGACTAGGAGAGGAGTTAATCGTTTAGAAGAAGAACTCATAGAAGAAGGAATATCTTGTACTCCCATCCATGGTGGGCTGAATCAAAATCAGAGAGATAGGGCAATGCGTAAATTCAGCACTAGTAGAACTATGGTACTTATTGCTACTGATGTTGCTTCGAGAGGAATAGATGTCGAAGGTGTAAATTGTGTAATAAATTATGACCCTCCAGAGAACGGAAAGGCGTACAAACACCGAGGAGGCAGAACAGCAAGAGCAGGCGATAGTGGGATAGTAGTCTCCTTTGTTCCTAAGTCCAAAGAAAGAATATATTCAAGAATACAAAAAGAAGTTGGCGTGAAATACAGATATACCCTTCCTCAAATAGAGATACTTGAGGAAAATGAATTTGAGTTGTTGCCTCCTGAAAAAAGAGATCGTAGTGAAAGAAAGAGTAGAAAAAATTCTGGTAGAAATCGAAATCGTGTATCAAAAAATAAGCGAAAATTTTCACCCAGGGAAAAACAAAAAGACAGTTCCAGTAGAGAGAAAAATCCCAATAGAAGAAGGAAAGTTCGACGGGGCAGAAATGGGAATAGTGATAATTCAAAAAAAGATATGCAAGTAACATCAAGAAGTGGGAAAAGGGGCAAGGGGCAAAGTCCCTCAAGACCTAGAAATAGGCGTAAAAAATCTAATTTTAGATCGTAATTATATTATATCTTCAATTAATTGAAGTTTCAATAATCTTTTTGCTGCACTGTAATGAATATTTTTGAATGCAACTTTTACTTGGCCTCCTTCAAATGGTTCTTCGATAGTAGGTTGCCCGCCTCTAAAAAGTCCCATTACTGTAGTATATGCATCTACTCCAATGTGTGCTTCAATATTATAAATAGCAGATTCAGCTCCTTGATCAGTCAAATCGTCACCTTCTCCCCCATGTAATATAGTTCTCTGGATTCTTCTTTCTACACTTACTGTAATTTCCGAACATGGTATTTCCATTTCAACTGTTGAATCTCC
>PCAI01000064.1 GCA_002731195.1 Methanobacteriota archaeon
CAGTTTGTGAGACAGTCCCTAAAAATACCGCTTCTTCCACTATCCATCTTGCATGATAGACTTTGCTTACGCCTGTTAAGTTTGACAACCAGAATATCAACAACTGAACTTTAAGGCCCAGAAGTAAAAGTAAAGCTACAGCTGATACTTCTCTCGCTCTTTCTTCTTTATATTTTACTTCACCAATAAGGAATCTTAGATATATTGGCAACCAAATAAAATAGCAGAGCCAGTTTATTGCTGATTTCATATCTCTATTAGCAAATTCAGTGAATATGTCCAGAGGGATAATTATTACTCCTAGAATAATTATGATTGCTGTTGTAATTTTTATTACATTATCCTTTTGCAGTATTGGATAAGGATAAACGAGAGGAAAGATACAGGCTAGGCACAAGAAAGCTGATTCCATGGCCTTTTCGCCATATTTGTGTGATGAATAATATATCTCAGTGAAAGCCCCTTCCAGAAAGTCTTGGCCTGTGAAATCCTCAATTTTTAGATCAATAATTGTTGCAAATGTGTACTGAAATCCAAGAATTATCATCATCCAAGAAATTAGATAACCTGCAAAACGTTCATTCCATTCCTTTTCAAGAGATCTTTGAACCAGTATTAATGCCATTACTCCGAGAGCGATATGAACTACTGCTGCGACCGGTAACAATGCGTTGACAGCATCATCGGCCATGACCTTCCACTAATATTATGATAGATAACCTTTGGTTCTCTTTATCAGATAAAAGTTAAGGCATCCTAAAAATATTATTTTTAGGTTGAATGAATAGTACATATAATTGAAATGTAAAACCATCTGCGGCAACTATGTTAAATGTAGGAGATGAAGCCCCTGATTTCACTTTGATGGCATACGATAGAACAATGATAAGACTTAGCGAGTACTCAGGGAATAGAGTGATATTGGCATTTTATCCGGCTGCTTTCACAGGAGTATGTACTACTGAAATGTGTACATTTTCTGACTCGATGGCAAAACTTTCCAATACCAATGTGACGATACTTGGGATATCTGCAGATAATGTATTTGCAAACAAATTATTCGCTGAAGAAAATAATATTAAATTCCCATTGTTATGTGATGTTGAGCGAGAAGTCATTAAATCATATGATGTTGCAATTGAAAATTTTGGCGCACCTGGATTCACGGCAAGCCAGCGCTCTATATTCGTAATTGAGGAAGACGGTTCAATTGGCTACGTATGGATTGCAGAAAATCCTGGAATTGAACCAAATTACTCAGAAATATTTGATTATATTGAATCATAAATTATTCTTCTATCTTCCATTTGGGGCCTTCGGGGCTATCTTCAACAACGACGTTAATTGAATTTAATTCATCTCTTATTCTGTCGGCACTTTTCCAGTCTTTTTCTTCTCTGGCTTTTTGGCGTTGCTCTAACAATTTCTCCACTGTTGATGATAAATTCTTTCTTTTCTTATCTAATCCTATGGCTAATGAATTTAGCTTATCCTCATCTGGAAGAAGGCCCAAGACATTGCCAGCAAATTCATTCAACCAACCTAAAAGGGCCGAAATATGTGTAATTTTACTATTATTAGATACTGATTCTTGAAGTTTTTTAACAACAGATTGAACTTCGACAAATGCTACTCTGGTATTAAAATCGTCATTCATTCCATCATAAAAACGTTCAGTAACAGAATTTAGAAAAATATTTTCACTCCAATCTCCTGGAGTGGTAATATTAATCGCTTTCAAATATGTATTAAGAAGTCTATTATAATGTATCTGAGACTCTTCCAACATAGTCTGATTGAACTCAATTGGTTGCCTGTAAGGGGCATTAAGTAAGGCATATCTTAGTGCCAAAGGCTCAATAGAATCGAAAGTGTCAGAAATTGTTGTGAAATTACCTAATGACTTGCTCATCTTTTCACCATCAACATTAATCATTCCATTGTGAAGCCAGTTTTTAACAACATATTCTCTTCCTAAACAACATTCAGACTGAAATATCTCAGCCTCATGGTGAGGGAACATCAAATCCCTTCCTCCGCCATGAATATCGAAAGTTTCGCCAAGATGTTTCAAAGACATGGCTGAACATTCGATATGCCAACCGGGTCTGCCATTCCCCCATGGACTTGGCCAATATGGCTCTCCATTTTTGGCATTTTTCCACAGAGCAAAGTCTCTATGATCACGTTTTCCACCTCCTGTTTGGCCAACTCTACCGCCGGCCCCAGATCTTACCATCTCAAGTGTTTGGCCGGTCAATTGACCATATTTGTCAGGTGCAGTGTCTATCTCAAAATATACACCATCATCAGCGATATATGCGTGTTTTTTATCCATCAATATTGAAATCATATCTATTATCTCGGGGATTGTTTCAGTTACTCTGGAATATTTATCTGCACGTAAGACATTTAACTTATCCATGACATGGAAATAGTTTTCTATGTTTCTTTCTGAGATTTTCTGGAAATCTACATTTTCTGTCAAAGCGACTTTTATGATTTTGTCATCTATGTCTGTAAAATTTGTTATATAGGTAACTTCAAAATCCAATTTCCTAAGCCATCTCGTAATTATATCAAAAGAGATAGCCTGTCTTGCATGACCAAGGTGACTAGGAGAATAAGGAGTAATTCCACAAACGTAAATGCTGACCTTTCCCTTTACGAGGGGTGTGAAAAAATTTTTCACACGGGAGCGAGTGTCATAGATTCTCAAAGGCATATTTTCACTCTTCCCATAACTTATGTACCATCAACTTCGCGCTGATTTAACCAATTCAGAGTATAAAATATCATGATTTCCCCTCATTCTTTCCGGGTGCCACTGCACTCCTATACAGAATTTTAGATCAGGCCTTTCTACTGCTTCTATTAATCCATCATGATTGGCATGTGCAGTAACCATCAAAGAACCCGCATTAGAAACTCCCTGGTGATGCGTAGAATTAACAATTATTTGAGAACCCATTAATGAAGAAATTTTTGATCCATCATTTGTAGTCACGGTATGTTCACTTGATTGCCCATCATAGCTTCCATGGCCCTCAAATCCTGGAGTGTTGTCTAGATGTTGATGAAGCCCCCCTCCGTGTATTATTGACAGTAGTTGCATGCCCCTACATACGCATAACATTGGCATATCTCTATCTAATGCTTCTTCTATCAAAGCCCTCTCTGATGAATCTTGCTCGGGATAATACGATGCTGTACTTGAGTATGGTTCTTCATCGTATTCAGAAGGATCAATGTCTGGTCCTCCTGCTATAACAATTCCACTAATTTTATCCAAAATAGAAGTTGAAAAACTAGATGGAGGGATGAGGATTGGTGTGCCTCCGGCGCGTTCAATAGCTGTAGTATATGTTGAAGGTAAAATTGCTGCATCCATAGTCCATTTTGCAAAGTTTGACTCTCTTATACAACAAGTAACTCCAATTAATGGCCTAGCAGAATCAAGATGCATGCCTTTCTGGAAATGTTTACAGACTTAAATTCTCTCTAACAATGAAGATGATATCGTACTAACAAATGCGAGAAAAATATACAAATATTAATGATTTAAACATAAATAGGGGAAAACTTGAGTTAGTGACTACCAATTCACGCATCATGAGTTGGCTTGATTTGATGGTGAAAGGAGTTTTTAGCGGAGCAGTGGTAGTAATTGCAAGTGAAATTGCGAAAAAATCGGCTGTTTTTGGTGCATTGATAACTTCTATCCCGTTAATTAGCGTATTATCATTAACATGGTTGTATGAAGATACTAAAGATACGGCGCAAGTAGCAGACTTTGCTGAAAGTATATTGTGGCTAGTATTACCTTCAACATTATTATTCATATTACTTCCATACTTACTTCGACAAGGGTGGTCTTTTGAAAATTCCATGATCGCAGGAATTACTGCAACTATTTTGGCATACGGAGTAGGCATATTTTTAGCATCTAACTATATTACTTTAAATTAGATCTTTATTCTTTAATCAATCACTAGAATTGCGTAATTTCCTTGTGTGGATAAAAGATTGTACGCAAGAATATGTATACACGCCACCAACAATTAGCATAATTAATTGGGCTAAAGTAGATGCTGAGAAATCTGAATCAATTAATCCTTTTATTGCCATTCCTCCCGCAAGGAAAGTAAGAAGTCCTATACTAACTGCAATATGCATCCAAACATGAGTTTTTTCTGGTTGAATCTGTGCCATATATCCCATGAATATCAATGGTAAGCCAAAAAAAGACGGTATTAAGGAAGTCATACTAGTCATCCCAGTTCCAAGATAAAAGGAGATTCCTTCCAAGATAAGTAAAGAACCAACAATTATTGTTAATTTCGGCATACTCTGATTTAAAAATTTGAACTCGTTGTCCATGTTATTTTGGAAGAGGTTTTAGTTTAAGATGCTACTCATGCATTGATATCAATACTTTTTTGTATTTCTTCATCTTTGGCGACAATTTGTTCCCAGAGTAATTCAGCCACATCTTTAACATCCATCTCAGAACCTACGGAATCTAAACCATCTTTTACCATGATTGAGCAGAAAGGACATCCTATTGCAACTGTATCGCAACCTGTTGCAGCTATTTCTTCAGCCCTTATTTTATTGACTCTCTTATCAGAATCTTCTTCCATCCACATTTGTGCACCTCCAGCACCACAGCAGAATGAATCTTTTCCGTGTCTATCGACTTCCACATCGACACCTCCAAGGACTGCGCGTGGTTCTTCAACAATATCTCCCATCCTACCTAGATAACAAGGGTCATGATATGTTATACTCTTACCATTTTTATCTAATTCAGGTAATTTTCCTTCATCTTGTAGTTTAGCCATTATTTCCGTGTGATGGAAAACCTCTAATTCATCTGCGCCATAATCTCCGTACTCCTTTCCCAATGTATGGAAACAGTGAGGGCATGATGCAACTATTCTCTTTACCCCTAATTCTTGGAATGTTGAGATATTGGTTTCTGCCAACATTTGGAATAAATATTCATTTCCGGCACGTCTAGCAGGATCTCCAGAACATCCTTCTTGCATACCGAGTATGCCCACGTCAAGACCGGCTTGTTTCATCAGAGATATTGTGGCTCGAGCAACCTTTTGATTTCGTTCATCAAAACTAGCAGCACAACCTACAAAGTAGATATATTCAGCAGGTTGGCCTATTTTAACATCTAAGTCGGAAGCCCAATCTGCTCTTTCGTGAGTACCAAATCCATAAGGATTGGATGCTGCTTCAAGATTACCCATTGCGACATTAAGTACTTCAGGATATTCCATAGTTTCCATAACTGCATTTCTTCTTAAGTCAGTTAGTTTGGGGACATGTTCTATGTATAGAGGGCATACGTCAACACATGCATTACAGGTAGTACAGGCCCAAACAGCGTCTTCTGTGATGCGTTGCATCATAGTTTCTTCTGGTTGCCCTCCACTGAGCAATATTGGTGCATTCTCATTTGCATAATCTCTTACATCATGAATAACTTGCATTGGATTCAGACTTTTTCCAGAAGCATAAGCAGGACATACGTCTTGACATCTGGCACATGAGGTGCATGACCATCCATCTATCAATTGACGCCATGTATACTGCCCGTAAGAGTTAACGCCAAATGAATCGATATCTAAATCATCCAGTGAAACAGCTTTGCCACTTTCATCAACGGCCAAAGGCCTCATTTTACCCATCGGTTCTATATCATGGAAGAATACATTTGGAAATGCCATTACCAAATGCATGTGTTTTGACAGAGGAATCAATACCAAGAATGTGAAAATTGCTAGCATATGCGCCCAATAAGATGCTATAGCGAAAGAGTCGGATAAACCCAATGTTTCTACCCAAACTCCAATCGGCTCCCATGGAATAGGATCTTCTTTTGATTCAATTATGAAAGAAGTGGTTGTTATAGTTAATATCAAAATCAATATAAAATTACCTTCTAACTGAGATTTTCCTTTAAGTTTCTCAGGTGTAAAAACTACTCTTCTAATTAACGCTGCTGAAGCGCCTACTAGTGCCGATAAATATCCTAACTCAACTACTCCATTCCAAGGCCCAATAAGTAATTCTGGTAATATTTTGTCTGAAAAGAAATTAGCAGTAGCAAGATCTAACATGTCTGATGCGAGCATTAAAAATCCCCAGAACATAAGTACATGCATTGTTCCTGCTACTCTATCTCTCAAGACTTTTTTTTGCCCTAACCATCCGAATAAAACTTCCTTTATTCTAATTCCCCATGAATCAAAACGGTCATCAGGAGAACCTAGCATAACCAAGCGTATCGCTTTATTCAATTGGAATAAGAAAAAACTAGATGATAATCCCCCCAATATAATCAAGATGATCCACCCAGGAACTGGTCCATAATCAATTAAAAGTGGATGTTCCATATACAATTCTCCTCAGATAGAGTGCTAACATTTGACCGTGAAGTGTATCAGACTTCAAATAATCGCTTCATGGATATACAAATACAAGTTTCCCCAATGATAATCTCCCGTACGCCTTACGGGTTACTATGGCCGAAGCTTTCGCACCCGGTAAATGCATACTTTTTGGAGAACATGCAGTTGTTTATGGTCATCCTGCAGTAGCCATAGCTATTGAGCAAGGAGTTAATGTTTCAATTAAAAAATCTGAAGAGTGGATGATTGGAGGGAAAAAATTTGATCCTTCCAAACATCCTCATATTTCACATATTTTACATGATTTGTTTCATTATAAGGGTGAGCCATTAAAAATAGAAATACAAAGTCAATTATTCTCAGCTGCTGGTTTAGGATCATCTGCTGCATTATCTAATGCCATGGGTGCTGCACTACATAAATTAGTGAACCCTAACGAAAAATTAGATGTTATAAAATTAGCAAAATTAGGGCACTCTGCTGAAGCAGCCGCGCAAGAAGGTCGCGCGAGCCCGACTGACACAGCAACAAGTTCCTTGGGAGGTTGTGTTGTTGTATCGGGAGAAAAGATAGGAGGTACGGAACATATTTTTGATACTGAATTGGTTACTCCTGAAGGGAAAAGAACTTGGTCCATCAGTAAAGCTATTTTACCGGAAGGAGTAGAGGATATTTGGTTAATATTAGGGTTTACAGGAGTGGCCTCACCCACAGGAAAGATGGTTGCAGGCGTAGCTGATTTGCTATCACGTGAGCCCCATAAAAAAGATGTAATGAATGACATAAATGAAATTACTCACAGAGGCTTGAAGGCTTTATCTGTAGGAAACTTCGGTGATGTTGGAGTGGCGATGAATGAATGTCACGAACATCTCAGGAGTCTTGGCGTAAGTAATGAATCTTTAGATAGGTTAGTTGAAGCTGTTAGACCCTACTCCTTGGGTGCAAAAATGACTGGCGCAGGCGGCGGTGGTTGCATGGTCGCATTATCAAAAGAACCTCAAAGAGTTTCAGAACAAATAGAAATAGCTGGCGGCATACCAATGATTTCAAAACTATTATCAAAGGGCGTTAGGGTACTTTAAAGTTAAATTTTGCTAAAATTTAGATTTATCATTTAAGTACTAATTAAAATATCCTTTATAAGTAGGATTATGTGGGGCGTGATATGCTTAGTGATGAAGAACGCTTGACTGTTGTAAATGTAGTAGCATCTACAAGAGTTGCAGAAGAATTAGATTTGCCAGATATTGCCATACAGTTGAATTGTGAATATGAACCTGAACAATTTCCAGGAGTAGTTTACAGAGTTGTTGATCCTAAACTTGCAATACTGATGTTCCGCTCAGGAAGAGCCGTTTGCACAGGTGGGAAAAATGAAGACAATATTCATACAGGAATTAAGCGTATGACTGAAGATTTAAAGGCTGCAGGAATTGATACATGGGATCTTAAAGATGTTGAAATAGAAGTCCAAAATATGGTTGCAACCTATTCTCTTTACTATCCAGAAGATTATGACCAGATAGCTGAGAGAGATGATATCAATTGTAAACTAATAGTGAATGATGATGGAACTTTGAGAGCTGCAACAGATCAAGAGATAAAAGATGATGATCCAAGAATAAGAGGAGTTAAAGAAGGTGAGTTATTAGCTGGTTTGCCTAGAAAGTTGAATTTGAATAATCTGACATTCCACCTTCCATTTGATAAAGTTGAGTATGAGCCAGAACAATTCCCAGGTTTAATTTACAGACTTGATTATCCAAAGGTAGTATGTCTCATATTTGGAAGCGGAAAGATGGTGATTACAGGAGCTCGTCACAAAGATGAAATCTTAGAAGCTGTACAATTTATTCAAGATGAATTAGCAGATTTGCTTTATCAGTAAGAAACCAACTTTTATCCATCATGGCCATTACATAGGGCTATGAGAGGAGCAGGGGGTAAAGCAGTTTTACTTTCGTTTCTACTTTTCTCATCGATTTCGGTTACTATCTTGAATATGGATAATTATAGTTTAGAAAATAATTTACAATATGAAACAGGAACTAGTTCTGGGTCAGCAATAATTGATGTACAGAGTTGGCAAATAAACGATAATTGGATGTATGATGGTTATCTTGATGTTGGAGATTTTATAGCATCATCTGGAGTTTCTACGAATATAGAATCTCTTTATGGGACATTAGAAAAGACAGTGACGGAAATATACATATCAGAAATTGATAATCGCTCATCTCTCACATATAAATTGGAATCGGTAGGGACATATGGTGCCAATAATGTAAATCTTGACGGGCAGAATGGAGATATTACTGTTGAAATGTTAACAATTGAAATAATCAGGGCTTCTGATATGGCAGTTTTTTCTCAATCAGCTACAGTTGATATTGACTTTTGTGCAGACGTTTTGTGGTTCTGTATTGATATTGATGTTGCCGAACTAAATGTGACAAATTCGTATTCTCCTGCTCTAGAAGGATTGGATTTTCCTTTGAGTGTTGGCGAGACATGGAATGCAGATTACCACCAAGAAACTGAATACAGTGGAGAAAGTAATTATGTAGATATCCCTGAAGATAGTGAGGATGATAATTCTTCAAGTTGGTCGGTTGTTTCTCAGGGTTTTTCTGGAGTTAGTTACAGCGGTTGTTCACAATCATATAATATTACTACATACAATAGTGATGGAGAAGAAAGTGGATATAGATGGTATTGCCCAGCAATCAAAGGTGATATCAAGTCATCTTTTATTGAGAGTATTGGTTTTGTTGCTGTTCATGAATTAACCGCATACCAACCAAGTACTAGATCAAAAGTTATCGAGATAGATATCGAGTATCCACTTTCACCAATAGATACTGAAATTTCTGCTTGGATTAATGTAACCAATCAAGGATCTCCTGTTGCCAATCAAACCATGGATTTTAGATATGAAATAGAAGACGATGTTAGGCAAATAATTACCGATGAAAATGGAACATGTCATTTGGAATTTAATACTGGGAATACATCCGATAATTCAGAATCAAATAGTGATTATGCAAGTCACGGATTAATATCTTGGATTCCTGGCAATAATATAATAGGAGTTGCGTCCCTTAGTATGGATTTAAATGTCCATGAAGTTGATTTAGTTGCCAGAAATGAAGGAGTGACAGTAGAAAGGACAAGAGATAATAATACAATAACTTTAGATCCTAGTGTAGGGTTTAATGCAATATCTGGTGATTCGTTAGTTTTTTCAGTTCCTGTTGTGAATAGAGGTTTGATTAGTTCCCCTCCCACACAATTAAGAGTAGATGCGCCAGATGGAAATACTGCATTTACTTACGTTCCTTCTTTGAATAGTCTTGAAGAATCGAGAGTGGAATTGAACTGGACTGTGCCAGAATTACAGCCTTATGGGCCAACTTATCTTGAATTTTTAGTTGACCCAGAAGAGAATATCTCAGAGGATGGTAATAGATCGAATAATCAAGGATCATTTTCATTATATGTTGGAGCATTACCAATGGCAATATTATCATCTCCTAATGAAATAAATACACTAGAAGATATTGTGATTAGTGGATTGTCATCCATAGAACCAGATGGTGGAGATTTTGTTTGTGAATTTGAGATAGAATCTATGGGAGGTAGTTTCAATAGTATTTTAGAAGAAGATTGTGAATTGGAATGGTCATGGAATGATGATGGTAATTTTAGTATATCTTTGGTCATCACAGATGAGGAGAATGATCAGTCTTCGGCACAATCGTCGATTATTGTCCTGAATAGGCCTCCTGAAATAACATTGACTTCTGATTATGAATCAATACCGGTTCTTTCAGAAGTAACATTTGAAATTACTGAATGGAACGATCCAGATACTCAAAATCCTAATTCACCAATTGACATACTCTGGAACGATACATCATGTAAAGAAGGACGGATAGGGTTAAAATGTACAATAACTCCTACTTCTGAAGGAGAGTTTTCAATTGGAGTATCAGCTACTGATGATGATGGAGAGACGGTTTTCGCGTCACATTCGATTGAAGTTACTAACATAGCTCCCTATGATGGGAAAATAGAAGTTTTTTCAGGTTCCCAAAAGATTACTGCAGACAATAGAGGAGTTTTTGCAGCAGATGAGGGAGAAA
>PCAI01000065.1 GCA_002731195.1 Methanobacteriota archaeon
CGTTTTTCTGATGGAAAAGCCGTACTTCGCTCTTCTATTCGTGAGTTTCTATGTAGTGAGTCCATGCATCATCTTGGCGTTCCCACAACACGTGCTCTATCCTTAGTAACAACGGGAGAAAATGTTATTCGAGACATATTGTACAATGGAAACCCAGCAGCTGAAAAAGGCGCGATTGTATGTAGGGTAGCGCCTAGTTTTATACGATTCGGAAGTTTTCAAATTCATTCATTTTCGGGAGATATTCAAACTCTACGTAGTCTTGTAGATTATACTGTTAAACATCATTTCAATACTCATAATACCCAAACTGATGATGATATAATTGAATGGTTGAGGTGTGTAGCAGATGAAACAGCATTGATGATTGCTCATTGGATGCGAGTAGGTTTCGTTCACGGGGTGATGAATACTGATAATATGTCCATTCATGGTTTAACTATTGATTATGGACCATATGGGTGGATTGAAGATTTCAACTTTGATTGGACGCCTAATACAACAGATTCTACTTCGAAAAGATACAGATTTGGAAATCAAGCAGAAATTGCCGGATGGAATTTTGCACGCTTACTTGAGTCAATATCTCCGTTGCTAGAAACACCTAGAAAATTAAATCAGGTTTTAGATTTTTATTTTGAATCCTATCAAAAATACAGTAATGATATGTGGTCTGAAAAACTTGGATTGGATCAATTTATAATTGGTGACGATGAACTAATTATAGAATTAGTTAGAATACTTCAGATAGTCGAGACAGATATGACAATATTTTTTAGATTATTATCTTCGATTAAGAAACCTGAAATAAGTCATTTGATTAATGCATTTTACTCCAAAGAAGAGATTCCTGAAAATGAGTGGAATATCTGGTTGGAAAAGTGGTGGATTAGAGTTAAAGGAAATCCCAACCGAGAAAAAATGAATTCATCCAACCCTAAATATGTATTGAGAAATTGGATGGCTCAATTAGCTATTGATGCTGCAGAGAAAGAAGATTTTACAGTTGCACTAGAACTATATCGTATGCTTAAAAAACCATATTCTGAACAACCTGAATATGAAGAAAAATGGTTTAAGAAACGTCCAGAATGGGCACGCCACAGAGTAGGTTGTTCTATGCTTTCTTGCTCTAGTTAATAGATTCTATATCCAACTTGAAATAAGGGGGACTCTCTGACCATAATACGAATCATAATGGCCGGTTGACTGCGATACCGCTCACACACTACACTATATTACGCATATATCATAGAGTGTCTTTCATGTTGATGAGCATGGACGAGGAAGATGTTGAGGTTGTAACTATTCCTAAACATATTGGATTCTTTGTATTCATACTGATGGTGATAATTCTAGTTGTAGGATTAACGAAATTTGGATTACCTCCCTTCCATGACATGCTAGGAAGTTTCATATTCAAGGCATTCACCTTCTTTTTAATCGTCC
Organism: Methanobacteriota archaeon; assembly: GCA_002731195.1. Taxonomy (GTDB): domain Archaea; phylum Thermoplasmatota; class Poseidoniia; order Poseidoniales; family Thalassarchaeaceae; genus MGIIb-O3. The sequence goes on from PCAI01000065.1 coordinate 1,450, forward strand.
CGCTATTGACTTGGTTATGGAGCAAAATAAAAACAAAAAGAAGGTGAATACGAGTTAGGGATGAATCGGGAATAACACAAATTGTCAACTACATTACGAAGTTGTTACTGTACCCCATTCGACCATTTCCCAACCTCTTTCGTGCAAATAGTAGAATGCTAATTTGATTATTACATCAAACGCTCCAACCTTGATTGCGGTGTCAATATCTCCGGTGAAAATGTAGGCAAGAGAGGCGGTAGTGAGAGTTGCTATGACGCGCCATGTGAGGGCTTTGGCAATACTTCGAGAACGGGTTGCGTGCATGTTTATCGATTACCGATAAATTGCCTTAGGGAAAAATGCTCTGTTTGTAACGCTCATATGCTACGGTAATTGTTAGTAATTAGATCAGCCCATCCATATATTTGAAACATACGGCCTTCAGGGTAAGGCATGGTTTTCACTTCTTCTCGCAGGATTGATTTTCCGATGGTCGATTTAGCCGGTATTGCATATTATCCCAGATTTTGGGACTTAGCACATCGTTTTTATGAAGAATCATGGGACTACACATGTCATATGCATTATAATGAGATATTAAGCAAACATCGAATAGGATTCCCATTAATCCATAGCGAAGCAACATTTCATAATCCTCTAAAATATGGCGACACAGCCCATTGTAAATTATCAATAAAAGAAATTGGCAATACTTCCATAAAATGGTATTATGAAATTTATAATCAACATAATGATCTTTGTTGGTCTGCAACACAAACAACAGTTTGCACGGACATGGACTCTATTACCAATAAACTTGCAGTACCAGATTGGATGAGAGAAAAATTGGGAAAAATTATTGAAAAATAATTTATTCTTTTGGCCATTTTTTTGATAGCGCTTTACGTAACGAATCATCTAGTATGGCGTCCCACCAATTTGCATCTCTCCAAATTGCATACCTACCTCTAATTCCTCTCATATCAGCACCATCAAGTTTAGCGCCTTGTAAATTTGAAAGCCCTAGTTTGGCTTTTAGGAGGCGAGCTCCCCTAAGATCAGCACCGTCTAAAGCAGCTTTCATTAAATTCGTACCCTGAAGGGAAGCATTTCTAAGATCAGATCCAGATAAATTTGCTCCTTCCATATCTGATCTATCAAAAACAGCTCTTTTTAGATTTGCATTCGGCAATTCCACATTCCGCAAGTCTTTTCCGATATGGGAACTAAATGACCAATCTTCAGGTGCTTCTTCCATGTTATTCCTGACCATTAGTTATTATTACATAAAGTTAGGTTTTTTATTATTAATTTAATCTCAAATCCGTGAAATTAAAATGAGTCCTACCTAAGGGCTTGCTATGGATGATGGGAGTAGAGCCGGATATCCTTTAGTTTTACATTCAGGAGCAGACTCTTCAAAATTGGGAGGAGTTGCAATATGTGGTTTTTCTACAGTAGGTTCTGTAGGGGTAATAGCCACTTCACATCTCATCAGATCATTAGGTCTCGATCCAATGGGAACTGTAATGCACCCAAAATTTCCGGCTATAGCATTAATCCATGATTCTGTTCCAAAGCATCCAGTAAGAGTATACCAAGGAAATGGAATAGGAGTATTTACAGCAGAAATACAATTTCCGAGTGAAAATGATGTCTACTTCGGTCAGACTGTATTAGAATGGTTCACTAAAGGAGGTTTCAGTAAGCTAATTGTAATAGATGGAGTAGTAAGCAACGATCTAGGAATAAAGGAAGAGAGTGATTTATGGAGCGTATCATCAACCAGTGAAGGAAGAAATAGACTTGATGATGCTAATATCCAAAGAATACAGCAAGGGGTTGTTTCAGGTATTGCCGGTTATCTAATAGCAGAAGGAGAACGACAAGGATTAGATATTACAGCACTATTATCGGAATGCAATCCAGTATATCCTGATGCAAGAGCTGCATTAATTGCAATTGAAGGCCTCAGTGAATTATTAGATATGGAAATTCCAGTTAATGATTTATTAGAAGATGCACGTAAAATCGAAGAAAAAGTTCGTGAGGCGTTTGAAAGAGCACAGGCTATTGCACTTCCTGCACCTGAACAAGATGATGATGATGAACTTCCAATGTACTGATTAGTAGAATGGATTTGTGCCTGCTGCATGATCAGTAACGTCGATAACTTCGGTTATTCCTGGAACTTTATCTTTTATCATGACTTCAACACCTTGTTTTAAAGTAACATCTGCCATACCGCAACCTTGACAACCTCCTCCAAAGGAAATTATTGCTTTGTTATCATCAACACCTACTAAGTCTACATGACCTCCATGTGATGCTACGGCAGGGTTAACTTCTTCAGCAATTATTTCAGCAACTGCTTGTGACAATTCATCCATCCATAATGGATTGGGATTATCAAAACTAAAACCACCTCCCATTAGTGTTTCTTTGTAATCTATGGTTGTCCCCTCAAGGTATATCTTACTCTTTGAAGCAACTAGAACGGCCATTCCATCTACTTCAAGAGAGATATCGTCTTGTTTACCCTCATCTTTATTGACTAATTGTAAATCATATTGAAATCCTTTTGGACCTCTTCCAATAATTTCTATTCTCAGTACAAGATCATCATCATCAGCATTTTCTGCGAATCGATCGAGCATTTCACGTGCTTTTGAACTAATGGCCAGCATCTCTCTCACTATCTCGTATGAGGTCGCCTTTATTCAATCTGTCCAATATGGGCAATCCTCTTCACCTCTTGCTTAACGCATACATCATGGCATCCGATAAGTATGGCCGTCAGTTACGGGACCTACGAATTTCGGTAACTGATAGGTGTAATTTTAGGTGCAGATATTGTATGCCAAGAGAAAAATTTGGTTCTGAACATGCTTTCATGCCTAGAAGAGCATTTCTTTCCTTTGATGAAATAGAAAAAGTTGTTAAATCTTGTAAGAATTTGGGACTAGAGAAAGTAAGAATTACGGGCGGTGAGCCATTACTACGCCCCAATCTCCCAGATTTAATTAAAAAACTTTCAAAATTAAATTTAGATATTGCTCTAACTACGAATGCTTCTTTATTACGCAATCAGGCTAAAGCACTTTCAGAAGCAGGTTTGAATAGAGTTACTATAAGTCTAGACGCTTTAGATCAAAAAATTCATTCCAAAATGACTGATAGTAATATTTCAGTAGAGACAGTCTTGGATGGAATCGATGCAGCAATAGAATTTGGGTTAACTCCAGTTAAAGTAAATTGTGTGGTTCAGAAAGGAGTTAATGAATCAGAAGTTAGAAAATTAGTAGAACATTTCCGTAACACAGATGTTATTGTCCGTTTCATAGAATACATGGATGTTGGTAGAACAAATGGTTGGATGTTAGGACAGGTGATACCTTCATCTGATTTAATTAATTATTTACAGAAGTATTTTGATTTAATTCCAGCTGATTCTGAATCTTCTAGTGATGTTGCAAAGAGATGGATTCACTCAGATGGTTCGGGCGAAATAGGAGTTATTTCATCAGTCTCATCCCCATTTTGTGGTAATTGTGTTCGAGCGCGTTTATCTGCAAATGGTCATTTACATACTTGTTTATTTGCTTCTGGTGGACATGATTTACGTGCCATAATACATAATAGCGAACACATACAAGATCTTACTGATGCCATAAGTGCGATTTGGACAAGAAGAGACGATAGATATAGCGAATTACGTTCTACTGATAATGCTGCATTACCAAGGATTGAGATGTCATATATTGGTGGTTAAACATCTAAAGCTAGTTTAACAATCAAATCCCAAGGGGCATCAGTTCTGATTGATGGTTTCTTACCATAATTCGCCAAACTAGCACAATACCCTGAATCAATAATTGATTTAACTAGCTTCTTAGGACTTGGTGGAGAGCCAATTTTTAACCAACTTGATAAATAATCAACAAGAATATGATGCGGAGTTTCAATTGCATTTGCCTCGTTGGCTAAGTTCTTAACACTTCTAACAATCCTTCTGTTTTCATATTCAATATCCTTTTCAGTCCATGATAATAAATCATCCTCATTTAAAACAGGGCCACACATTTCCAATACTCTTTCTTCAGTCATAAATTCTAAGACTTCTTTCTTGCCCATATTTTTTATCCACATCGGCCCAGAAATCCTATCATCCTCTCTATTGATTGGATAACCAAATGGTAAAAAACAATCCATTGGTAAAATATCTAAATTAGTTTCTGGATGAAGTCCTGACTCTATTGATAACAAAACCTCTTCACGCGTCGGAGAATAAACCCTCCATCCCAATGAATCTTCGATCTTATTGGCACCTTCAATACTCCTAATTACTCTTGCAGAAACTCTAAGATGATGAGAATCCCATATAGACAATAATGGCTCTATTCTTCTTTCATGCTTTGATGCAATCCTTCCGACAGTGGCTAATAAGACCCTCAATGCAGAATCATGAGCCAAACCATCGTTTCTCACTCTAGCGCCATATCTTCTTAAAAGTGGATTTTTAGAAGAACCTGTTAATGCTGCAGTATCTGTAGCACTAACTTCTATGATTCCCCTACGTGCTATTGATTGAATCGCCGAATCAAGAAAAGGAGTTGGTGTTCCATATGGATCTATGTCTACCCAATGCCATCCTTGATTTAGAATGGCTGATCTCAAGTCACCATTTATCGCTTTCAATTCGCCTTTAGAATGAATAGGAGGAAATTCTTCATGTGTTTTTAATGCTAAATCAAGAGCAAATTGATTCATATCAATTATAGTTGCCTCTATTCTCTCTGCACTTTCTTCAGGCAATTCATTCAACCATCTTCTAGCTCGTAATCCTGTGGCAGATAATCCATCTACGGCATATATTGGGCCATTTCCTAATAATTCATTTTCAATAGCATATTGCATTAATAATACGCTTCTTGTTCTACTTCTACTCATCGCAGGATTATAAAAAACCGGGTCCTCGCCCTTTATGGCTGGACCTACCCTTTTTTTATCTGGATTAGAAAACAGTCTCATTAGAGTTTTACCTTCTCTATGTAGTATGTCAGGCCATTCTTTCTCAGACTTATCTACCATATTATCACGTACATCAATAGTGTTCAAATATAACACTACTATCAATATGTGTTACTTTCTGTCCATCATTATTCACTGAACCTACAATTTTTGTTCCTGGTAATCTCTCATCTATCCAATTAACAACCTTTTCAGCATAATCTGGAGAAACAGCGAGAACCATTCCCATTCCCATGTTAAATGTTCTATGCATTTCTTTGTTATCGATTTTTCCTATTTCTGCAATCCAATTGAATTCAGGAGGTATGGGCAGGGGATTGGATATGTCCCATCCAAAAGAGTCATGTAATCTGAGGAGATTAGACAAACCCCCTCCAGTAATATGGGCTATAGCCTTCAATTCAGAAATTCTACAAGGTCCTCTATTTTCTCTGCATGAGATTATTAAATCAATTATGGGATCAACATATATTCTTGTTGGATTCAGAAGCACTTCCCCAAGAAGAATATCTTTGCCCGATTCCGGAAAACGCTCAATTATCCTATTTTTATGTTCTGAATTAAATGGAACCACATCTCTCAAAGAAACCCCTGATCTTTCTAAAACAGCTCTTACTAATGTGTATCCATTTGAATGAATGCCACTACTAGGAAGTCCAATTAAAATATCTCCTGGTTCTAAATTCTCACCAGTTATTGCCTCTCCTTTTGGAAACCATCCTAGTGCCGTACCTGATAAGTCTAATTCGTTTACTATCCCGGGTAACGTGGCAGTTTCACCTCCTGCTAGTGTTATTCTAGCTCTTTTACAAGCTTCAGAAAGAGAAGATCCTAATTTTGCATGAACATTTGGATTAGTTTCTGGAACAGCTATATAGTCAACGAATGCTATCGGTTCAGCACCTACACATAATAAATCATTTACATTCATTGCAACACAGTCTATACCAACTCCTTCCCATCTTTCAATTTCATTTGCAAGTTGAAGCTTTGATCCTACTCCATCGGTGGCAAGTGCTAGTCTAGAATCTCCAAATTCTACTATTCCTCCAAAACCTCCTGGCAAATGAACAGGAGCACCAATTTGTCCACTTTTTCGTGGCGATTCACTTAATGCATTTATGAGGCTAGAAACAGCTTTTCCTTCAGCATCGATATCCACTCCGCTAGAAGAATAATCCATCGGCTCACGTGATTCCATATCTTCGCGACTCATCGATACAATTTCATATCCTCGGATTAATGTTTATTGGAGTAAAATATGCATTTAATGCTACTTAAAGTGATATTTTTATTCAAACTATATAAAATAATTAGACAATAGAGTCTATAAGTGTTACACTTTCTCGCGGTTAACCGGAGTGTGTGTTTCACGATGAATAATAGAAAAATAATGGCAATAATGATGACCACCAGTATGCTTGCTGCAGCATTTGCAGGATGCCTTGGTGGAGATGACGATGAAGAAGAATGGGCGTTAACGGTCGCTAGCGATGTTAATGCAGAGTTTGTTACTTCAGATTGGACCCCTATAATCCCTAATCTGAATGCAGATACAGGAATGTGTGATGCAATCTTGTCTGCTATGACAATAAACGATGAGCGCGATGAAGTAGTAGACTTTACAAGAGCATACTATACTAGTGCTCAAGGAGTAATTGGTGGCAGTGGTGCTGCTGTAATTACTGATGTAGCTTCATTGAATGCTGCTGGAACAACTATTGCAGTACAATCAGGAACAACTTCTGATCTGTACGCTGCAGAAAGCTTAGGAATGGCAACAATTCAAGCATACGAAGGATGGCCTGAAGTAATCGCAGCAGTAAACGACGGCACAGCTCACTATGCTATCGGCGATGCTCCAGTTGTGGCTCTTGAAGGAACTTTGATGACTACTTTCTCTCCAGAGAATTTCGGTATCGCAGTTCGTGATGAAGCTGATAATGAATTAGAAGATGCTCTTAACGTTGCTATTACAGCAATAGTTGCTTCTGGAGAATATGATGCTCATCTTGAAGCATGGTTCCCAGGTACATCTGGTACTTTAGTGGATACAACAACAGCTACAACAGCTACAGCTTATCCAATGCCTACTGAAGGAAGTACACTAACTGAAGTTCTAGAATCAGGTACTCTAAAGTTCTGTTCAGATACAACATATCCTCCTTTCGAGAGTCTTGATGCTAGCGGTAATGCTGTAGGTTTCGATGTTGATATCGGTCATGCAATAGTTGATGAAATCGCAGAGCATTATGCTAATGTTGCAGATGCAACTGTACTCGGTTGCACAGATTCAGATAACCCTGGTTATGATGCAGCAGCGAATCTAGATGATGGAACTTGTGTAGCCGGAGTTAAAATCGGTTTCCTATTAGATCAAACTTCACCTGCAATCTCTGCGTATGCTTCTAACTTTATGGCCGCAGCACAAATTGCTATCAATGATCTAAACGCTATTGAGAACGGAGCTTTCTTCGAACTAGTAGCTGGTGATACAGGTTGTAATGGAGATATAGCCGGTGCTTCAGCTCAGACACTTGCTGCTAGCGGTGTTGTAGGTGTGGCAGGAGCCGCATGTTCTTCAGCATCAATGGCAGCAAATGCAGTATTGGCGCCACTAGGAATTCCAATGGTTTCCTATGCAAGTACGAGCCCTGACTTATCTAATCCTGATACTTACCCTAACTTTTTCAGAGTAGTTCCAAGCGATGCTCTTCAAGGCCCTGCAATGGCTTCAATGGTCGTTGCAGTTGGAATGCAAGGAGGTGCTCCTAACGCATCAACTTCAATGATGGCAATGAATCCAGCATTAGTGCACATGACAAATGATTACGGATCTGGACTAGCAGGTGCATTCGAAGGTGCATGGCTAGCTTCATCTGGTCAATCTGCTCTCTGTGCAAAGATAGGATATGATCCAGCTGATGCAACTACCAGTTACGCAGGTATGGCACAACAAGTTATTGATGCTGGTTGTGGATCTGTAGTTACAGTGACATACGCAGCAGATGGTGCAGACTTCATGGAAGCATTGAGAGGATTAGGTTCAACAATCCCAGCATTCGGTGGAGATGGAATTGCATCCGAAGATTGGATATCAGAATTCTCAGCTCCAGCTGCGGCAAACACGGTATTTGCAACTAAACCACGTGCATCAACAGGTGCAGGTTCATTCGCTGCTGATTGTGCTGCCAACGATGCTTGTGCAGGCGGAATTTATACTGGTGAAACATACGATGCAATTTCCATCATTGGAAAAGCATACAATATGGAAGCAGGAGCTAACATGGCTAGCCATATCGGTATGGTAGGTGTGAATTATACTGGTGCTTCTGGTACTGTTCATTTCGATGCAGTAGGAGATATTCCTGGTGCAGGATATGACATATGCATGCATGCAATCATATCTTCGACTGATACTTACCTAAACTGTCAACACTACTGGACTGCTGAAGGAGGAGTACAAGAATACGTATTCTCAGGTTTAACAATAAAGTTGGGTATGCTATTAGATCAGACTTCCCCTGCAATATCTGCCTATGCCGGTGGATTTGTGGCTTCTAGCCAAATCGCTCTAGCAATTATGAATGCTGCAGGATACAGTAACGGATTACAATTTGAGATAGTATATGCCGATACAGCATGCTCACCAGCAGGAGCAACTGCTGGAGCGCAAACACTTGCTGCAGCAGGTGTAGTTGGAGTTGTTGGAGCAGCTTGCTCTTCCGCATCAATGGCAGCAAACGCCGTACTATCTCCATTAGGAATCCCAATGA
>PCAI01000066.1 GCA_002731195.1 Methanobacteriota archaeon
ATCTACTTCTCCGATAGAAGGCGCTACTGTATTAATAGGAGATATTTCTGAAAAATCAACTTTAGAACAAATTTCAGAACTTTTAGGAGATAGGATTTTGAATACTGTAATTAGTGATATATCACCAAAATTAACCGGCAGGTATGATACAGATCAGGCAATATCATTAGAACTATCCACACTTGTAATGGATACAGCAATGTTAATTTTGACACCCGGTGGCAATTTTGTTACAAAAATATTTCAAGGGACAGGAATTGAGGGTTTAATGAAAGCAGCCAAACAAAGATTCTCCAATGTACAACGGTATGCCCCTACAGCGAGTAGGAAATCATCATCTGAAACCTATTTGGTTTGTCAGAATAAATTACCTCGGCCTAAAGACGGAGCACGTGGAAAAACGGCTTATCAACAAGTACAGGAGCATCTAGAAGAAATAGACGTATTAGTGAAAAGAGTGGATTCTGAAGAAGTTCAGACAGCAATAGGATTTAGAAAATTAAGTAGGAAAGAAGAGGATTAATTATTTCCGTTACCATTACTTGTACGGACCTCTGCAGCCAATAAACCAGGCAATACTAATAATGCTAGAATTAATGAAAAAGCAACTGAAATAGCACTTACAATGCCAAAGTCTCTAATGACAGGTATTGGTGATAAAAGCAGTACTGTGAAACCACATATCGTAGTTCCTGCTGAGATCAATAATGATGCCCCAGTAGTAACATACATGTCCCTCATTGCAGGCCATGTTTTCATACCTTCACGTCTATTTTCTTCAAATCTTCTCCATACATGTATAGAATAATCGATACCAAGTCCTATTGTTAGTGCAGTTATCATGATAGTCAAAACATTCCAATTTATCCCCAATATGGCCATAGATCCAACGACCCATGAACCTGCTAAACCAACAGGTAGAATGACAACTAAGGATTGGCCAAAGCTCCTAGTAAGAATTACCAAAACCGCCAAGGACACTGCAAGGCTTATCGCAGTTGAATATAGAATAGAAGATATTAGACCTGAAAGAACATTGGAAAGGATTATCAGATTGCCATCAAGATATGCATTGCCTCCAATATCTTCTTCAATAATTCTTAATTCTACTCCAAACTCTCTTGCAATATTTCCTACTTCTGTGCTTGATTCAGCCTCTACATCTACCCTTATGGATAGGTATTTGATGGCAGAATTGGATTCATCAAGCGCCACATATAGTTCAGTTCTCTCTGCCCAAGTTAAGCCCCTTAGCTGATCTCCAACACTATCATTAGATAATAATTCAATAACTGCCCCAGTCAAATCTCCATGTTCAAAATTCTCAGTGGTTGCTATCTCATTTCCGAATAATTCTAAATTATTCCGTTCGCCGAATTCATCACTCTGAATTAGCATATCTTTCAGAATTAGATACAAACTGTCGTAAGACGGCCACTCATTACTGGAACCCGATACTTGCGTTGAAACAACAGATGGGATACGGAGAAGTGACTGATCAAATCCTCTTAATGAGGTTAAAATTCTCTCCTCATCATTGAATGATAATTCTGATTCAGTTGGTTCTATCAAGATATGGACTGATTTCAAAGCATCAATTTCATAAGAATCGTATATTTCATTTCTTACTTGCATTATTTCCATTTCATCTTCGGACAAGAAATCAGTTAATTCAAAGCTAGTATCTAAGCCATTTTGCGCAACTACTACAGAACCAGTAGTTATCAAAACGACCATTAAAAGCACTCTAGCCGTATTATTCCTTTGAAAATCTGTAGCTTTATCTGCTATATAGTCAAGTTTTATACCGCGTGAATGAGTTTCTCCTGTCAATCTCTCAACAACAACATGTACTGCTCCTACTGTTACCGTACTTGCAATAAACGCTGAAATCACGCCCAAAGCTAATGTAAAGCCAAATGCCTGTAATGGTGGCAATGGAGAAAAGGAGTTTGCTAGGAAAGCGAATACGGTAGTTACTACAGCAAGAGATAAAGCCATCCTTATTTTCATGAAGGATTGTATCCACGCTTTCGCAGCACTGTTAGTCTTAGATCTTGCTTTATCGTAACCAGTCTGCAAATGTATGGAGTAATCAATTCCAAGTCCCAAAACAACCGGAGCGACAGCGACCTCTAAAATTGTAAATCCGAAACCTAACATAGAGATTATACCATATGTCCATACTAATGATGCTGAGAGGCCAAGAAGAGGTGCTGCTACCATCATAAATGATCTAAATGTCACTGCAAGAAGTAGGACGACTATCAATATAGCTAGGATGAATAAATATATCAAATTATCAAGTGTGGATTCATTTATGTCATTACTAATCAATGAATCGGAAATCACACCATATTCGAGAGGTGCAGTAGAAGAATCGTCATTATTGTAACTTAACATATCCCTTATATCGGCGGCATACTTGAGGTTTTCATCTTCACCTAAATTACCATTCATTTCTATAATCCACAGAGTACTTGATGCATGAGGCAATGGACTTCCTGTTCCATCAAGTAGCCAATCACAAAGAGATTCAAAATTAAAGTCTTGATGTAACATTACTGAAGATGCAAATGATGCATATGCTACACTTTCTTCATCATTTGAGAAGGAAGATTCACAATTCTCATTATTATCAAATACGGAATTGAGTAAATCTTGCCAATCATCAAAATCCGCCAGTGATCCTGAAAAATTACTTTGGTCAATGGCTCTTTCTAAGATATCTGCAGCATTGAGTTGTGATTTGATGAAATTACCATTAGAATCAGAGTAATTCTGTATCATTGTAAAGTCTTTATTAAGTTGCTTTAGTGCACCAATTTCAAGAACACTGGAATCTTCTTGGCTTGCTTCAATGTTGATATAAATAAGTTCACCAGATTGTGTTATTTCATCAAAGATTGGCGATTTAGCGTCGTCGTATTCTGTATTTGGAGCAAATGAAGACAAATCTGTAGAAAAGTTTGGCAATGGAGAAAGGAAACTAGCAAGTAGAATTGTTGCTAAAACACTTATTACGACTATGGGAAGAGCCATTTTCTCAAAGAGTTCTGAGAATCTTTCAGACGGTTGGTCAGCAACTGCCATGCTTCCCGCTGAGGCTGCTGATGTATAACTTAGGGTGAATTTGAATCGAACAATGTCGGTAATAACATGAAAGGACTCAAAAAGGAGAGGCAGGTCGAAAGGTCGTCTTATGTCAATCAAAGTACTAAAAAATGAAGGTCGTGAATTGAGAGTTAGAATAAGTGGGGAGAGTCATACAACATTACAAATGTTCAGATCTAGGCTTAATGCAAGTAAAGATGTTGAATATGCTAATTATTTCCAGAATCACCCTGATTTGGATGATCCAGAGATATTCATAAGAACAGAAAAAGGGAAAAAGGCAGAGAAAGTTTTCAAAGATCTTTGTAAAGAATTAAGTAAAGATATTTCTAACATAAAACTCTGAGGCGGTGAAGTCTTGATGGAAGGCTCTCTAGAAGAGCGTTTAGGTTTGTCAGAATGGACGTCCGATAATGATGGTATAGGCGGAGTTTTGAAATCGAGAGTTGAGGATTTCAGAGTTGAGGAAATATCAAAAATACCTGCCCTAGATCCAAAAGGCAGATTTACAGTAGCTAGGATAACCATGGTTAACTGGGAGACTAATAGATTCTTGAAAAGACTTTCAAAGGCGTGTGGGATAAGTAGAAACAGGATATTTTCATCCGGAATGAAGGACAAAAGAGCAGTCACGACACAAATAGTCGTAATAGATTCGCCCTTGTACAAAGTTGAAAAGATAAAAATTCCAGATAGTACTATAGAAATTTTAGGCAGGACACATCAGAAAATCGGAATGAGTGACCATGATGGTAATAGATTTACAATCACTGTTCGAGGTTGTTGTGACTCAAATGGAATTCCACTAGATGGCAAAGAAGCGATGAAGAGAGTTAAGCAAATTCGTGAAGATATGGCTGAAAAACTCGGTGCTGATGCATTTCCTAATTGGATTGGCCCACAAAGATTCGGATCAACAAGGCCAGTTACTCCTGAAGTTGGTAGAGCAGTAGTCCATGGAGACTACAAGAAAGCAGTAGATCTTTATCTTGGAATGGAGGGTAAAAATGCCACTCAAGATGTAATTCAATTTAGAAAGATGTGGAGGGACACAGGAGACATAGAGGCATGTATGGAGATTATTCCTGAACGACTTGGTTATGAGAGAAATATATTAGAAAAATTACAAAATAAACCGTCAGATTATGTTTCTGCTTTCATGGCTCTTCCAAATTCTTTACAGTTACTTACCATACATTCTGTCCAATCCTTAACTTTTAATTATTCATTAAGAGAAAGAATGAAGAATAATTTGCCAATCATTCATCCTACACTGGGAGATATTGTAGCTCCTGTGAATCCTAATGGAAGGATTGATGCAGGGAAAATGGCTTATGTTTCAGAAACTAATCTTGAAAGGTGTAAGAGAAATTGTGAATCTAGTAGATTAGCAGTAACTGGACCATTGCCTGGCTTGGAATCGGCCTTGGCTAAAGAAGAACCGGGAGAGATAGAAAATATAGCATTGAAAGAAAGTCGACTTGACCAAGTTGATTGGAGAATTGAAAAGATTCCACGGTTGACTTCATCTGGAACAAGAAGGCCATTGTCTGTTTTCTTCAGAAATTTTAGTGTTAGTGAAGCCCCAGAAGTTAGTGATTTAACTTCTAGTAGGTGGATAGAAGGGAATAAAGAAGGAGATAGATGGAATGTAGATGGAGCATGTCTAAAACTAAAATTTTCTCTACCGCCCGGCACATATGCCACAGTATTGATGAGAGAATTTATGAAATCACCATTGGATCATTATTGAATGAGAGAGAGTAAAAAAAATACTCAGAGTCTTCCCATTTCTAAAGTCTCTATCTGGCTGACTAAAGAATCGAGTGAGCGAATAGTATCTTCAAAACCGTCGACGATTCCTTCGCCTTCGCCTAGAACTGCTTGAACCTCGATGAACATCATCCCAAATGCTAATGGTTTAATTTCAACCATTTGAACCTCGGGTAAATTATCAATTAATCCCGCTATGCCTTCATAATCAGGAGTTTTATCTTCTGGTTGATCCATAGTTACCTTGTACTTAACAACAACTTGCCCCATATATAACCCACCTTTATTTAAGGACCTTGGAAACTACAATCCGGACAAATATACTTAATTCCTTGGACCCTACATTGTTCACTTCGACCTATTTCATGTCCACATTCTGGGCAATTAAAAGTCGTATCGCGATTACTAACTAGTGGCACTCCAGATGAAGTACAGACGCTGGTTTTTCTTGTCATCAACAATCCTCTATGAGGCGGCCGAGAGATGCACCCTTTTTAGCGTTGATTGAAATCAGGAGGAAAAAAATATCTAAAATTATGACTAGAATAGAGATTTAATATCATAATTTGATTAATGAAATCATAAAATAAATATTTATTTAAATTGTATAAATGTCTATTTTTCTAGTATTTTGATAATTTTATCCATATCCAGTCCTTGTTCTCTTGCCAAAAGTGCCACACATAACCACAAAGTAACCGGACCTAGTGCTTTACGTTTCCTTTGAGACCTTCTAACGACTTCCCTATTAGTCAAACCGGATTTTCTAGAAACATAGTTGATTAAAAAAGTAGTTTTGTCTTCAATACTTTTAGGATCTTTTCCAGCCTTATTAAAATTTACTTTATTTTCTATCTTTGCAGCATTTTCTTCTGATTCTTGATTAAGGACAATAGAGTCTAATGTACAAGGTGGTGAATTTAATATTTCACGTAAAATAGGCCTCCATCCAAGCATAGGAGAAGACAATTTGACATTGGAATTTGGATACAGATATTCTTCAGATTCCATTATCCAGTTATTATCCAGTAAATGAGAAACTACCAAATTGGCATCATTAGGATTGAACCATTGCATTTCTAAAGACCAAAGTCGCATTAGGTCTGATCTACTTGTTTTAGGAAATTGGGGGGGAAAACTAGCAAATAATAATTTTGACATCTCATTATAGTCGTCATTCACAAGACATCCTTCCAAAACAAAGTAATAAACTTACCATAGAAAATAGACAGAGATTAGTGTGATTGAATAAGGGAGTCGTAGTGCGTGCCCCCGGATAAGAATGCCTAGTGACTATATTGCTCGAGATCCTCGTACGGGAAAGGCGATTAGTAAGAGAGTTCTTTCATACAAAGATGAAGACATTAGAATGCTCTTGCCCAGTTCTGGGCCTTGGCAGAGAATACCTGTTATGGAAATATTATCACTAGCCAGTGGGAAGGTTAAGAAAATTGAGTTATCGCATACTAGTGGGAACGGAGGTTTTGCTGGAAGGATTGATGGGATAAAGGCGCTCAATAGAGTACTGGATGTAGATGTGGAGAAAGGTCATGCCGAATTACTAAATGCTCTTGATGATGACTATCCCGATGTACGCATAGCAGCATTGAAAGCTATGCCATCATTTTCATTGAGAAAAAGTGCTTCTATTTTCCGATTTCTTTCAGATAGGCTAATTGATGAGCATGAATCCGTAAGAGAGGCTGCTAGAGATTGTCTAAAACTTCTGGCACCTATTTTCCCATCTGGTTGTGAGAGTATCCTGAGAAGGGAGCTTCGAAATGATGTGAAAAAATACAGAATTGATGCATTTGAAGCTCTAAGACTAACTGCCAAAAGATGGCCAGAAGCAGGATGCCTGCATCTTGATGAATTGATAAGAGAGGAAGATGCAGATTTACGCCGTAGAGGCTCAAAAATACTCAAGACGATTGCTTCATCTGGAGGAGCTACTGGTTGGGATTTGATTAGTTGGTCATTACAGGATGAAGATGTTCAAGTTCGTAGAAATGCTTCTCAGACATTTATTACTCTTGCAAATTCTGAGCCAAGAATAGCGATAATACTGGTAGAGTCTGCAATCGGAGAAGAAGACAATGTAATAAGGAAAAATGTAATCAGAACCCTTAAGAAACTGGATGTGCAAAATCCTAGAGTTACTAGAATGATAATTGATGGAGCGAGATCAAGAGATGTCGAGATGCGAAAAGCATGTGTGAGTCAATTATCCATAATTTTGAGTGGCGATAGATTACGAGAAGTTGCTGAGGAACTATTACGCCATGAAACGAATTCTGAATTGCGTAGGAAACTAACTTCTTTATCCATAGACATAACTATGGAAGGAACAGAAATTGAGAAAAATCGATTCTTAGCACCCTTAGAATATGTTGAAGATGACAGTGATAAAGAACAAGAATCTACTAAAATCAATAAATTAGGTAAGGGTGAGGATGATAAACAAGAGTTGGGTCGGCGAGACGGAGAGGGTTCAAGATGAATGATGACTTTGATGAAAAGGGATCTCAATTCGACAAACTTTGGGATAGTGAAAACAGGTCAAAAAGACTAAAATTTAGACAATACATGAAAAATCATGTATTGCAAAAGTTTCACAAAAGAAATCAAGAACAAACTTCAACTGCAGATAAAGGGCACTACAATCATAGTTTTTCTAGCGATGACCAATTTCTAACTAGAGAAAATTGTAAAAAGTATTGGATGGGTGAACTTCAGAAGGAAATTAAAGATGCAGAAACCTTCTGAGGCGATTAGATGAATTCTGGCAATGGTTTCTCATCATGGAATTTGGATTCTGATATATTTTCTGCCATCCAGAAGAAAGGATGGATAGACCCCACTGAGATTCAACTAGAGGCCATACCTATTGGCAGAAAAGGAATGGATATAGTCGGACAAGCAAGGACAGGTTCAGGAAAAACTGCTGCCTTTGGAATACCACTTTTGGAAAAATGTTCTAACTTGGGCACAGTACAAGCAGTTGTTCTATGCCCCACTAGAGAATTGGCAGTACAAGTTGCTGAAGAAATAAACTCCTTACAAGGAGATAAAGGATTAATGGTACAGACCGTCTATGGAGGGGTTGATTTGGAAAAACAAGCAAAAAAATTATCTGAAGGTGTTGATATTGTAGTTGGAACACCAGGAAGAGTAATTGATATGACAAAAAGAAAATTTCTTAATCTTGAGGAAGTCAAAATTTTCTGTCTGGACGAAGCAGATAGAATGTTAGATATGGGATTTTTCCCTGATGTATTATGGATCTTTGAGAAAATGGAGAATAGAGAGCAAACTATGTTATTTAGTGCAACTTTTCCACAAGAAATTTTAGATGCTGCCAATGAATTTATGACTAATGCAGTCCATATAATGAGTGATGATTTAGAAGTAGAAGTCCCTGAAATAGACCAATATGGAGTTCAAATTGGAAGAATGAATAAAATATGGGCATTAGGTAGAATAATTTCTAATCTAGATGAAGGAGATCAGATGCTGATATTTGCAAATACCAAACGTATGGTAGATATTTTAGTAGAAAGATTGGGAAGAGCGAGAATCAAAGCAATTGGCTTACACGGAGACATTGCACAAGGTAAAAGAGAGAAAATACTAGGTTTATTTCGTGATGGAGAATATAAAATTGTAGTGGCAACCGACGTTGCAGCTAGGGGTTTGGATGTAGATGGAATTACTCATGTAGTAAATTATGACTTACCTGACGATACAGAATCCTATGTCCATAGAATTGGCCGTACAGGCAGAATGGGGAAAAAAGGAGAATCGTGGAGTTTTGTAACAAAAGAAGATGTTACGATATTAGATAAGATATCATCTACATGGAATATGGAGATTCCATTAGTAGAAGTTCCAGACTTGAATTCTAACTTTGATAGAGATCCGATAAAGAAAAGAGAAGATTGGGGAGAAGTATCTAATGCATTCGGAATGGTCAAAATAAGTCTTCAGTTAGGAAAGAAGCAAGTATCAAAGAAAACAATATGTGATTGGATTATTGATAATGCTAAAATACCTGAGTTGGCAGTTGGAGAGGTTTTTCAAGATGAAAATAGTACTATAGTAGAAATTCATGTAGATAAGGTATCATATGTCATTGGAGTGATGAAAAATAAGAAATTAAGTGATATTGATTTGTCTCCAAATGTAGTATAATTATTTTCAATTTACTATTTAATTTATGTACTAATGAAGATATCTTCCGTATTGTAAATATAATTGGTCTGTCGAAGACGGCCTATCGCAGAGGCGGGCAGCGATAGAAATCATTCATGATGCGAAGTAAAATTTCTTAGAGGACGAGTAGATGGATAGGAAAGAAGCTGAGAAGGAAATTACCGCGATCTATAAAAATCAATTCAGTGGTGAGGATTATGAGAAGAGGAAGAATAACATTCCAAAACTTTTAGACAAGTATGAAGGCAAGTATGATAAATTATTAGAAGCAATGAGTAGAAAATATGGTGGAGATAAGAAAGAAGTATCTGAAAAACCTGCTAAAGAAGAAGTAGTTCAAAAACCTGTTAAAGAAGAAAAACCTCCTGTGAATGATAAAGCTGCAAAAAAGGCTGCTATAGCCAAAGCGAAAGAAATGAAAAAAGCTGCTGCTGCAAAGGCAAAAGCAGAAAAACAGGCTGCCATAACCAAAGCAAAGGCAGCAAAACAGGCTGCCATAACCAAAGCAAAGGAAGAAAAACAGGCTTCTGAAGCAAAAGCAAAGGTTGCTGATGCAAAAGAAAAGGCTACAAAACAGGCTGCTGAAGCGAAAGAAAAGGCTGCAAAACAGGCTGCTGAAGCAAAAGCAAAAGCACTTAAAATGAAACATGAAGCAGAACAAAAACAGAAGAAGAAAGTTGCATCTGCTACCGCTAAAGCAAAGGAACAATCTGAAAAAGCGGCAGATATTGTAGAAAGTTCTGAGAAACAATTAGCAAATGAGAAACGAAAAAAGAGTAAAAATCAAAGTGATATAGAAAAACTCACAACTTCAATAGCAAAATCAAAAGAAGATTTGAAAGAAAATGCTAGAGAAAAGGTGCGTTTAGAGAAAGAGATTTCAGAAATAACAAAGAAAAATAAAGTATTAGATAAAAAAATGAGTTCATTGACTAAAACGAGTAATGAGACTACAAAATCATTAGAAAAACTAGTAAAGGAAGTAAAACAACTAAGAGAAAAAACTGCCAATGACACTAAGGCAAGGAAAAAAATGGAAATAGACATTGGTAAAGAAACCCATAAATTAGAGGAAACTAGAAAGAAAATTGTAGAGATTAAGAGGAAAAGAGAAGTTGCAATTTCTGAAGGAAAGGTTGCTGCTAAGTTAAAGGCAGAGAGAAACATAAAGTATCAGGCAGAAGTTAAACCAAGAGTAGAGGCTGAAAGAAAATTAAAAGGCCTTGAAGCAGAGGAACATGAATTAAATATCAAATTAAAGAAGACTAAAATTGAACTTGACAATGTTGAAGAATTGATTCAAACTAATATAGAAGATAGGAAGAAAATTGAAAAGAAATTATTAGAACAGGAAAAAACAATAGGAAAAATATACAATGAGAATGATGAAAAACGTCAGAAGATAGAAGAATTACATAAAGAAGTAAAGAAGGAAAGAGAGATCTCAGAAGAAAAGCGAGGAGCCTTAGAAACGGCCAAAAATAAGCACAAGAAGGCTGAGAAAACTGCAGTTGATATATTAGTAAGAAGAGAAGAGGTAGAGAAAAAACTAGATGCTTTTAGAAAAACTAACGAAAAAATGGAAGTTGATGCAAAAAATGAAGAAGCGTTAGCTAAAGAAGCCAATAAAAAGGCCGAAGAAGATAAGAAAAAGGCTAAGAAGATAGAAGAAGAAATCAAAAAGTTGAAGAAATCATTTGAGGAATCTAAGAATCGGTATGAAATTGCAAAGAAAACAAAACAAGAAACTGAGAGATTAGTGCTTGAAGAAGCAAAAGTTAGAAGAGAATTGGAACAAAAGACTGTCAAACAAAAGAATACTATAACGGAATTGAAGAAGAAACTACAAGAACAGAATGAGCAAAAAATAGAAGCTGAAAGGCGCTCACAAGAAGAAATAAAGAAAAGAAAGGCGACAGAAAGAGTACTCAAAGAAGAAACAGAGAGATATATTGAAGCGATGTCTCAAGTAGGTGCAGAAACTTTAGCTAGAGAAGAGGCTGAAAGAAAGGAGAGGGTTGAGACCAAAGCACATGCCGATATGGCAAAAAAAGCTAGTGATATGAAAGTCTCAAGAATTGAAGAAGAAACTAAAGCTAAAGAAGCGATGAGGGGCAAGGCTGCTGCAGAAAAGGAAGAAGAGAGAATAAAAGAAGAAAGGATTAATCTCGAAAGACAGATAAAAGAAGATGAAAAAGTCAGATTAAGAGCAATAAGGATATCAGAAAGAGAAGACAAGTCTAAGATGACTGCTGAAGAAAGAATACTGGCAGAGAAAAAGGCTATGCAAAAGGCAAGAGATGATGTTAAGAAAAAGGCTGAAGCAAGGAAGAAGAAAGAAGAAGATGAAAGAATGAATAAACGCATGCAAGAGTCTGAGAAGGAACGTATAAGAAGAGAATTGGAAGAAGAAATTAGTACTGAATTAGAAAGACTAAAGGGCGAAGAAGACAAAATGACTCCAAAGGAATACATACTAGCAAGAGTAGATGTAAAAGGCCATTTGGTTGACTTTGACGCTATTGGCAGAGCAAGAGGAAGGCAAGATGATTTGCAGATGATAAAGGGCATTGATAGTGGTTTGGAAGAAAGATTGAATTTGATGGGAATTACTACCTTTGATCAAATATCGAAAATGAATGATGAAATTGCAGATGTGGTTAATGATGCAATAGAGCACTTCCCAGGGAGAATTAGGAGGCAAGGTTGGGTACAACAAGCAAAGGTAATCATAGAAGATAATCTACTAAGTTCTTTGTAAATACATTTCTTAAGGCTTAGAAAGTATCTTTTTTAGGGGCAAATATGGATTCAATGACAGCAATAATAGAATTATTGATAATAATTTTCATTGGTTTGGCGATCCCGGGCCCAAATGCACTTACTTCCTTTGCACATAGTGGATTATTTGGAAAAAAAAGCAATATACCACTTATCACTGGAATGGCAATTGGATTATTATTAATGCAATTATCAGTAGGATTTACAATAGATTTATTGATAAATAATAATCTTGCTAAAATTACTCTTCACTGGTTAGGTTTAAGTTTTTTATTTCTTATGGGAGTGTCGATGTTTATGTTTGATTTGGAATCTATAAATTTTAACAGAGATAAAGGTAAACTGGGTTTAAAGTCGGGAATAATGATGCAGTTTGTTAATGGAAAAGAATGGGCATTTGTGATAATGATAATGAGTCAATTTATCAGTCCTCTCGGAGGCGGAATAATAGGGATTATGATAATAATTTTTATAACTTTAATAATTTGTATACCAGCAATGATTGCATGGACAATTTTCGGCGATAAATTGTCGGGCTTCTTCATAAATCCAGAATTTAACAAAAAAATCTTTTCAATTTGTGGTACATTATTGATTTTACTAATGATAGTTTTCCTGATTAGAGGCCCAGTAACTTGATTAAATATGAGTCATGAGTTAGCGAACGTCAATCAAATTGAAAATTTTAGATTCAGCAATTTGCAAATGTTCACAGACAGTTGACTGTTTTAGATTTAGAGTAGATGCAATATCTCTTTGTGTGCATTCTCTTGGTCGATTGTAATAACCCATGCCGATTGCCTTATCTAAAACAAATTTTTGTTTAGCGTTTAAGATTTCTGATAAAATGGGTCTTTTGATAGTTTCTCGGCCAATCTTCACTGAAAAACCATCACCAACTAATTCGGAAAAATTATTTTTTAAAATTTTGAAACTTTCTTTATTCCCATGCAGGGAAAGTACCATCCCATTATCGGTAAGGTGAGTAGGACTTACCCACCAACATGCTAAATCATTAGAAAACAGTCCTGCGATTGGCCCTGTTAAAAAAATTTTTACTAATGCAGAATTAAAATTTATAGATATTACTTCGATAATTTCTAATTTTTCATAAGATTGCGATAGTACCTCGGGGTTATCGAAATTTAATAAAGCAAAACACGTAAAACCTTGATTGGTTCGCTCGATAATAGACAAGAATTCCACCTTGGTAAAAGAACTAACCCATTTTGAACCTGGTAGATTTTTTCCTGACTCTAAGGAGATATGAATCTGCATATATCGTAAACCTAAATCGTTACTGGTTTGCATGATATATGTACGCGGGCGGCATTAATAAATGATAGTATAAAAAAATAGAAAAATACATATTCAACGAAGGTATTTTAAAAGAACCGTTTATGATAGGTGGTTGATTAATAGACTAAAAACACCACGCGGAACTCGCTATGTACGGAGTTCGGGAACTAAGAGCTCTTGGCCTAGTTTTATTGATGATAATTAGTACACAGATTGGCGTCATAAGTAATTTGGATTTTAACAATAAAGATTTGCCAGATGGAAACCAAACTTTTTTCGCCAATAATGCCGAAGTAAGTAACATTGCACTTGGCGATTCCACAGCGTGTGCCATAGGGACTAATCAGAAAATGAAATGTTGGGGAGATGGCATACTAGGTAAAACGGGCCATGGAAATACAGAAGATTATGGAGATGAAGTTCTTGAAATGGGGCGTTACTTATATTTTACAGATGTTGGAGAAGATCTTACATTCATAGATGTTGCACTTGGCGAAACATTTTCGTGTGCATTAACCAATGACAGTGCAATAAGATGCTGGGGTGAAAATGACAAATTAGGCAGTACATCAGGACTGTCTGGGTCAGGAGCAATAGGAGATGGATATCTTGAAATGGGTACAAATATAGATACAGTAAAAATTGGAACTTGGAATGGCAGTTCCATAGAAGCTGGCGCAGAACATGCTTGTGCTGTTGTTAACAACGGCACTAATGATTCTTTAGTGTGCTGGGGAGGAAATTCTGTAGGGCAACTTGGACTTGGCCATACAGATACAATAGGAGATGATTCTGGAGACTTAATAGGAGAAGAATTGCCCCATGTAGATTTACCAGATAGAGGGGCGATAACAAGTACTGCTTTGGGTTATGACCACACATGCGTTCTATGGGGTGATGGCGAAATAGGGTGCTGGGGAGATAATTCCGCTGGACAGTTAGGAATTGGTAATACAAACACCATTGGAGATGAATCCAATGAAATGAATTCTAATTTAGTATTAGTTGATTTACCTACCTCTAGAACTGCAACTGCAATTACTGCAGGCAATGATTTTACTTGTGCAATTCTGGATGATTCTAGTGTTGCTTGCTGGGGAGAAGGAAGTGATGGTAGATTAGGGACAGGATCGGTTGGCGATGAGGGAGATGAGAATGATGAAATTGGCGATAATCTAAATATTGTTAGTTTAGGTTCTGGATTAGGAGTAGATTCATTTGATGCTGGAGAATCACATGTATGTGTAATTTTGACAAATAATCAAGTAAAATGTTGGGGGAGCAACGGATTTGGGGAACTTGGTTATGGGGATGGTTATGCAAGAGGAGATGATGATAATGAAATGGGAAATGAATTGGATGCAGTTTCATTAGGTACCGGGTTAACTGCAACTTTAATTCAAGCCGGAGATTCTTTTACTTGCGCCTTGATGAGTGATGCACAAGTCAAATGTTGGGGAACTGGAGCAGATGGTAGGACAGGTTTAGAGATAACTGGCGCTATGGGCGAACAAACTGGCGAAATGGGCGATAACTTAGATTATGTAAAACTCTTTATGCCTTTACCAGTATTTGATGTTGATTGTGATACACAAGCAGAAGGAGTTAATCCAGAAAATCTAGCATTGGATAGTACATCCAGTGATGTTGGGAATAAAGTTTCTTCCACTTTAACAACAGACCAATGTGCCAGTATATCATATGTAGATGATGAAACAGATACATTAAAATTTGGAATATTTCATAAAAATAAATGGACATTAGAAGAAGTCGTCGAATCGCCTACGGAAATATATGATACAAGTATTTTCCTTGATTCAAATGATTACCCTCATTTGTTTTTCATGAGAGATGGTGGCCCAGTTTATCTGACAAAAACAGGAAAAGAATGGGTTTCAGTAGAGCTTGATTCGGATTGGCAAGGAACTACTTTAAGTGCAGAAATTGATAGTTCTGGCAATTTCTATCTTTTTACGTTGACTACAACAGAGATGATAATTATTACTTGTCTAGAATCTGCTGATTGCACTAATTCAGGTTCCTGGTCTGAAGTTGGCAGTAGAGCCGTAAACAGTGGAGGTTATGGACTAGATAGTGACATCTCATATGATGATGAGATTTGGATTACATATACTCATGTGAATTTGCATACTCATGTTGAGGTTGACACATGTTCCAATCTATGTTATTCGTCAATAAGTAATTGGGTTCGGAGAACAATTAGTGAGTTTGGAGATGTGTCTAGTTCGAATGCATCTTTAGCGATAGACATTGGAGCAGATAAGTCAATTCATATCGTACATAATAATATGACCAATGGATTGCAATATTCGCATTGTGAAACATCGTGTACCTCAGTTTCATCATGGTCAACTGAAGAAATATTAGCAGAATATAGTACTGGAGTCGTAGATATTGCAACAGGCCCTGATACGTCGATTGTGATACTTGCAGGAACTTCAGATGGGGAATTTACTCTTCGTAAAAACAATAATCAATGGAATTATAATCAAGTTAAAAGTATTGGAGACTCGGGATGGACAAGTATAGAAATTACTGATCTTGGACAAATGTGGGGATTTGCGCATTATCCAGGAAGTCCAAACCCATTTTACATGTTAAGGCAAAAAGGTATGACTAGCGCTGGCCTTAATCTAGATATTGATGGAGATGGGTGGACAAGGATGGATGAGGAAAATTGTGGCACTGATTTCAAAGACAGTACGAGTTATCCGTCTGATACAGATCAAGATGGAATTTGTGAGGTTAATGATGGTGCAGTTACTGGAGAGTTAAGTTTAGGAGAATCTGATGCATTATCATTAGGAGAAGACTTTGGGTGCTCATTATTATCCAATAATTCAGTAGCATGTTGGGGAGATAATTCCGAAGGTCAGCTCGGGAACACTTCAGCAGGTGCAAGCAGTGATTATGCAGTACTTGTCGATTTCCCAGAGGGATTCAAAGCATCTACAGTGGATGCTGGGGCTGGGCATGCATGTTCAACTGGGCTAGATTTTCTAGTTGTTTGTTGGGGAAGAAACACTGCGGGTGAATTAGGCAGAGGGACTTTTTCTGCTTATGAAGAACCAGGATACGTGACTTTACCCGCTAACAAATTAGTTAGAGACTTAGCAGTTGGAACATCTCATAATTGTATCAAAACATTAGATGGGGAAATTCATTGTTGGGGAGAAAGTAGCGATGAGAGACTTGGAATGATTTCTAATTTAAACACTAATGTCGAAATAAATGAAAATTTCGAAGATGTTAGCGTATTAGGATGGGTTGCCAGCGGCGGTTCTTGGAGCATAGAAGAAAATGGTGAAACTAATAAATTATTATATCGAGCTAATTACAATAATTGGAGACTTAATGAGTACGTATTACAAAACGACCGTTTGAACTTGCGACCCGGATCACAAATTCAATTCGAATTTGACGCCTACCAGTTTGGAGACAATGGCGTGGATGAATGGTTGAAGGTTTGGTCTGGAGATGTTCTGATAGGAACGTTGAGAGATAATGATTCAACTGAATGGCAAGATAGTTCATGGTTGGAATTTCAAGAAGGAAAGACAACAATAACAATGACAGTGCCCGAAGATTTTTCAGATACTAG
>PCAI01000067.1 GCA_002731195.1 Methanobacteriota archaeon
AAATCATCGATAACTTCAAATTTCTCGGGCCTTATTATTTCACGTAGAGGAATTTTGGGGTTTTCATCGAGTATTCTTTTTATGTCTAATTCTGAAATCAATAAAGGGTGACCTCCTTTACCATCTTTCTCGGGACAAGAGGTACAATCCAAAGTAAGTAATTTTGAGAGTGTTGAGGAGGAAAATCCTGGCCTATCAATCGGCACGACCAATGCCTTGAAATTCTTTGAATAATTTCCAATGATGAAGTTTAATCCGACTTGAAGAGAACCAGTCCTACCTAATTCTGGACTATGATTAGGGACAATGTCCACTTCTTGTGTAAAGTTCCTGATCTCAGACATTAATTCTTCTCTAGTTACTATAATGGTAGTAAGATTATGCTTTTTGAGTCTTTTTACAATAAAATTTATCAAAGTATCATTATCTATGTTTAACAATGCTTTATGTTGTCCTAATCTCTTACTATTTCCAGCTGCCAAAATAATTGAATATATTTTTTCATCTACTAAGTCCGGCATAAAAATCACAAAATATCTAAATTTTAACTAATTAATAAAACAATATATGTAAGATATCCAAGAACCAGACTTAATCCCACTCCTCTGCCTATCTCTCTATTGTCAAGTAGCATGCCACAAACTAATCCTGATGAAATTAATAGTAACCAAATATCTCCTTCAGCGAAATTTGAAGATATAACTATTCCACTACCTACTATCGAAGCAATTCCTAAAATCCCCAAAATATTCATGACATTAGAGCCTAGTACATTACCAAGAGCTACTCCTCCATGCCCTCTTAAAGCTGAAATAACAGTAACAGCAAATTCAGGAAGAGATGTTCCAAGTGCGACTATGGTTAATCCTATGACTGACTCAGATATCCCATATTTATCTACCAGACCTTTTACTCCTTCCATTAGTAAATCTGCACCCAACCACACCATTACACCACCTCCTAATAATGCCAGAATAGCAAAAGAAAGATGTTGCGAAAATATTGAATTTTCATTTTCGGGAGGAACGTTGTGGTCTTTGGCATGATTGTAAGAGTAAGCATAAAAGGTAACTAAAAGAATAATCATTAATACTCCAAGTAATTGTGAAATTGAACCGAATAATGTTGCTCCAACCAATATTAATGATGCCACCAACACCGCTATTGCATCTCTTCTTATTCCTCTACCTGGATATTCAGAAGCGCCTAATAATGCCGCTGATCCTAATACCAACATTACATTAGAAATATTAGAGCCAATAATTCCTCCAATTGCAATATCATCGCCGCCTTCCGTATCTAATGCCTCTAAGACAACTGCTAACTCCGGTAATGAAGTACCTAATGCAACAATAGTGAATCCTATCAATAGTGGAGGAACTCGAAATTTACTTGCTAATGATACAGCTCCTTGGACAAAACCTTCTGCACCTAAAATTAAAAGAATGAATCCTATGATGACGTACAACTCATCCATAACAGAGTGCATGCGCGAAGGCATTACTCAAGACCATTTGCAATTACTGCCCACATAGCCGCTCAATATGTCTAACTACTAAATCTGCAGATGGTATAGTGTAATCTTCAAGTGGAGGCGAAAAAGGAACTGGAGTATCAAGTGCACCAATTACCACAGGAGGAGTTTCTAAATTCCAAAATGCTTCTTCCATAATTCTACTAGAAATTGTATGTGCTAAACCACCCATCCACTGAGATTCTTGTAGTATTATCATTCTAGAAGTTCTATTTACAGATTTGATACATGTTTCAGCATCAAATGGAAGTAATGTTCGAAGATCCACTATCTCTACTTCTAGGCCTTTTTTTGCTACTTTCTTAGCTGCATCTAGAGCAACATGGACCATAGCACCCCATGTTATTATTGTTATATGCTCGCCCCCTCTAATAACTCTTGCTTTACCAATGGAATTATTGCCTTCTGAAATCCTCTTGTGGACAGAATTTGTATCTACTAATTGATTTATATTATCTCCCCAACCTGTAGATCCACCCCTTAATCCATAGAGTCCCAAGTGCTCCAAAAAAACTACTGGGTCAGGTAATGAGTGACTTTCTATCAACATATCATAAGCATCTTGAGGAGTACTTGGAAATACTACAATCAAACCGGGGTCATTGATAAACCATGATTCAATAATATTGGCATGGAATGGGCCACTACGAGTTTTTCCTCCAAGTGGTATGCGTATCGTGAGAGGTACTTTAGCGCCCCACCTCCACCTTAATTGGGCTGCGTTATTTACTAGTGCGTTCATAGCCAATGCAGCAAATCCTCCAAATTGAATTTCTGCTACTGGGCGCATTCCACCCAAAGCAGCACCAGTCGCTGAATTGATAATTATAGATTCAGACAAAGGCATATCAAGTAATTTATCGGAGTGGCCTTTTGCCTTAAGCGACAAGTTCATGCCAAAAGCCCCAGCAATCTCCATATCCTCTCCCATAAATACGATATTATCTCCATATTCTTCAGCCAATGCTACCATGGAATTTTGAATTGCTCTACTAAATGTCCATGAGTTAGGTGCATTAGAGAACTCTAAAGCGTATTCTCCTGGTTTTAGAGGTTGATCCGAGATAATATTGCTTGAACTAATTCTATCAATTTGCTGAGAATGGGTTGTTGCATCATGCAATGAAGTTATTCCTTGTGTTACGCTATTGCCTTCCGGCCATGGCATTTCTTCCATAATTGCTCTTGAGGAATCGACATAGTTTTGCTCCTCTTCCTGTATCTTAGAAAGTATTTTACTACTAACTCCTAATTCTATTAATTTGTCATTATGTGTTGATAATGGATCTTTAGAAGACCAATAAGTCAAAAGTTCTCTAGAAACGTATCCTGGAGGATTACCGGAAGCTGCTCCCAAATATAGATCATCGTGGTGGTGAGCGTGCCCGCAACCCCTCATTGTCTCAACATGTATCAGAGTTGCGCCACCTCCATTCATCGAAAACTCCTTCGCAACAGCGGTTGAAGCATAGAAAGCCGAAGGGTCGGAACCGTCTATTGACCATGATGGAATGCCCATTGCATGCCCTTTATCTCCATAAGTTTCTGCACCAGACTGTCCTCTAGTAAATGTATCAAGTGCTATTTGATTATTCTGAATCATATAAGATATAGGTAAACCTCTGGCTCCTGCGAAATTCATAGCTTCCCAGAATTCTCCACTACTGCTACAACCTTCTCCCACTGGAGCTAGATGAAAACGTTGTTTTTTTAGACGTGCAGAAGCCAATGCTATTCCAGTTGTCGTGGCACTTGCAATCGGTAAAGGCGCGGTTGGAGGTAAAATTCCTTTTTCCCAATTGCCAATATGTAAATCACGGCCACCTGAACCAGGTATTCCTCCATCCATATATGATTCTGATTTGCCCATCTGGGCTGCAAAAATCTCAGAAGGAGTTTGTCCCATAGCTAAAGCCAGACCAGTATCCCTAATCATCGGGGCTATTATATCTGGCTCATCTCCATCATTAAGGTCTAGTGAATTGATATCTGTTAAAGCTGAAGCACAAGCAACAACAGCTTCTTGCCAAGTTGAACGGAATCCTTTTCCAGTGAAACTATTGCCATCAGGAGTAGGTATTCCATTTGTATAAAGATCTTTTAGATGTTCATCCAGAATACGAGTTCTTATCATCCATCTTTGCCAGTCAAGTCTTTGTTCTGTTGTCACAGATTGGGCGTATGCAATCCTCCTCAAACACAGTGAAATATCTATTAAAAGTCTTGAAGCCCTCCTATTAAGGAATAAATCTCCGCTCCTACGAGGAATTATCTCAGCTTTACTTAAATTGGAAAGACGAGGAGAAAATAATCTCTCTTTGAGAGATATATCAATCATGTTAACAAACGATTTTGAAAAGTCATGGAAAGAATTACCAGTGAATTTAGAAGGAATTTCCTGAGAATCCCACAATGATGAAATAAGTTCTAGATGACCATCATGCCTTTCTGCTAAAAATCGTAATAATTCATGCCTTACATCGGTTGATTTAAGACTCTGTGAAAAAACTAATGGAGAAGGAGGAAACCAGGATTTTCCCCAAAGAATTGGCATATTACTTTGTACTGACTCGTCAGAATTATCCGTATCTTGGTATTTCTTAATATCACCATCATTACGACGTTTCGCTTCAGTCAGTAACTCCCTTGGTGAAACGCTAATCGGTCTTTCCCAAATTTTTACAGTTCTAATTCTACCTTGGCCAGAGACCGATCTGTCAAGAGTCACTCGGGCTCTGTGTTCACATTGCTCACATTGCCTATCTAGCCTAGATGTATCATAATTACGAGTTTTCCATATCTGATGATGCATGCAATTGGGACATCTCCAAACTCCGTGCCTTGCTGTTGTCATATTCACTCGGAAAGGGTATTCATACAACAAATGTTCGGTTTACTAGATAGTGATATACCATATATTACTGATAAAAAATATAAAATAGAGAAAATATATTATTTTTTATCATAAATACCACAAATAAATGCTAAATACAATAAAAAAATACCACAATTAATACTTGATTACACTAGAATCTACTGTATCGGACCATTTTAGAATTCCTCCTTTCAGGTTTAGTATTGTATTTGTTCGGCCCGCTTCAAATAAAAATCTCTGAACTGCAGCAGACCTAACTCCTGATCTACAGTAAATTACTATGTCTCTATCCGAAGGTATTTCTTGGATTCTATTTGGTATTTCTGTATGAACTATTCGTAGACTTGTTCCTTCTATTCTAGAAATTGATTCTTCGTCCTCTCTCCTAACATCAAGTAAAAAGGGATTCCAATCATCATTTATTCTATTGATATACTCAGCAGGAGTTATATCTCCTGAAGACATAGAAGATTTACTGATACAATATTCCGATTCCAAGGATAGTTCAGATACTAACTCTCTAGATTTATTGGCCTCGAATTTTAATATCCTAGAAGTCATGGAGAGTGCATTAAAAACGAATAATTTTCCAGATAGAGGAGTCCCTATATCGAGTATTATTTTGATTGCCTCAGTTGCTTGTATAGATCCTATGATACCGGGTAGAATGCCTAATACACCTGCTTCTGCACAATTTGGAGCAAATTCCAAAGGAGGAGGTTTTGGAAATAAGTCCCTATAATTTAATCCGGAAGACAGGTTGAATACAGAAACTTGGCCCTCAAATTGGTGTATGCTAGCAAATATCCAGGTTTTATTCAAAATTTCACAAGCATCATTAATTAAATATCTAGTTTGAAAATTATCAGTCCCATCAACAATAATGTCAAATTGGCCAACTAAATCTAATGCGTTTTCGATATTTAATCTGGTATTAAAAATTTTTACTGAAATATCTGGATTCAAATCCAAAAGCCTTCTCTTGGCTGATTCAACTTTTGGTTCACCCAAATTGGCATTACTATGAATTACTTGCCTTTGGAGATTTGAAACATCTACTTTATCATCATCCATTATACCTATTTGGCCGAATCCTGCAGCAGCCAAGTACAAGAGACAGGGAGAACCAAGGCCTCCTGCACCAACAACTAAGATTGAAGAATTTTTCAATCTTTGTTGGCCTTCTAAACCAACTCCTGGGAGAGACAAATGTCTAGCATAACGTTCTAATTCAGAATTTGACAATTCTTCACGCATGTCCGTCCGAAGAGCATCACAAACAAGTGTCCTTCGGTCATAAATAATAATTTACTAAATAATGAATAGTCGAATAGATGCAATAGCCCAGCCAAATCTTCCCCAAAATCTTGTGAATACTTGGGCGTTTTTAGGATTTATATCAAAACCAAAAAAACTCTTTACTAATCTTCTAATGAAATTCTGTTGACTTGCATCATCTGGCCTTGGAACTTTCCTGAAATAACGTTCGATATCAGTCAATATACAATAACTATCTCGGAAAAACCATAATATTTCTGTTAATCCATATAATATGAAAACCCCCCACCACATCCATTCATATGGTCCAATCCACATAAATCCGCAAAAGATAGTTACAAAAATATGAGTAAAATAAAAGAAGTCGGCAAATCTTCTATTCATCCAACTTACTTCTACTGAAGCTTTCAAGAAATCACCTTAATGTTGGTCTTCTATCCATTTTTCTGCATCCATTGCTGCCTGGCATCCCATGCCAGCCGCAGTTATTGCCTGCTTATATCTAGTATCGACTACATCACCTGCAGCAAATACTCCAGGGATATTAGTCATAGTATGATTGCTGGGGACGATGTATCCTGACTCATCTGTTTTGACCTGATTTTCCAGAAAATCTGTTATTGGCTTATGCCCTATAGCGATAAAAGCTCCTGTACAAGAGATTTGTTCTTCACTACTGTCTCTTGGATCTTGAAGTACTGCCCCTACAAGTCCATTAGCATCGGAAAGCCATTTCTTGACATTTCTGAATGTCTTGATTTCAATCTTCGGATTATTAGATGCTCTTTCATACATAACTTTTGAAGCTTTGAAAACATCTCTTCTATGAATTATTGTAACTTTACTAGCAAATCTGGTCAAGAATGTTGCCTCTTCCATTGCAGAATCCCCTCCGCCTATGACTAACACTTCTTCGTCACGAAAAAACGCACCGTCACAAGTTGCGCATGTACTTATTCCTCTTCCTTTTTGTTCTTGTTCGCCTTCAGCCCCTAGCCAAATAGATTCGGCTCCAGTGCAAATTATGACTGTTTTTGATAGGAATAATTCACCTTCAACCCATACTTTGAAAGGACGTTCGGAAAAATCTACACGCTCAACATTTTTATCGCGTACTTCTAGGCCGAATCTTTCAGATTGTTCACGTAATTGTAACATCATTTCTGGACCTCCAATTCCTTCAGGATAGCCCGGGAAATTCTCAATATCTGAAGTAAGCATTAACTGACCTCCGGACATATATCCTGCGAACATCAATGGTTCAAGTAATGCTCTTGCAGTATAGAGTCCGGCTGTATATCCTGCGGGCCCAGAACCTACGATAATCACATTACGCACGGCATCATCCATATGCCTTCCAATAAGGGAGGTGTTTTGAACATTAACTTAAAAAATATTAATTTATCATTCTATATATTGCGTTTACTGCAGCTCTTGAGTGAGATTCTAATCTTGGGGCAATATGTTCTTTTTTTGCCCCAGGGCCTATAATTCCAAGCCCTATAGGGATATTATATTCTAATTGTAGATTGATTATTGAGTTTATGACAACATGACCCATGACTAATCCATGCTGTGTCTCGCCTTCCTCTATTATTCCAAGGGTAACTATTCCTTCTAGATTATTCTCTGTAATCATCCTATCAATAGTAAGTGGGATTTCCATTACACCAGGGACCCATTTTAAAACCGCTATTTCGAATCCGTTGGAAATCGATTCTTCTGTTGCGTAATGTAACATTTTTTCCATTTCTTCTTTGTGAAAAGAAGTACAGATTATTCCTATTTTCATTTTCTCCCTCATTTAATTATCATTGATTTTTCATTATTGCCGATACTGTTGATACGACTGCTTGAGTAATCGAGTCGATTTCTATATTCACCATACTACCTTCTATTTTTGAATTGATTGTAGTGCGTTCGAGAGTTTCTGGGATCAAATGTATATTGAATGAGTTGTTTTCTACTGTTCCTACTGTTAAGCTAATTCCATCGATAGCAATATATCCTTTTTCCATAACAAATGATTTTAATTTCTCATTAAGCGATATCTTGATATCAATTCCTTCGCCATTGTTTTTCTTGGAAATAATGGATGAAGTAGACATTATATGACCTGAAAGGAGATGTCCTCCTAATTCATCGCCCATTTTCAAAGCACGTTCTAAATTCACCATATCGCCTTCTATGGCCTGACCAAGTGTGGTACGTGACAAAGTTTCTTGTATTGCATCAAAGTTAACTACCGAGTCTTTTTGACTTGTTACAGTCATACATATTCCATCAACGGATACACTTGAACCAGGATTCAAATTAGAGCTTAGTTCCCCCAAATCAATAGAAAACGTTGATGATGTTACTTTTTGATCTATAGAAATAATAGTTCCAGTTCCTTGAACAATTCCCGTAAACATCTAATCTTCCTCATATGGTCCGCCTTTTTTATTTGGCCAAATATCTAGTATTTTCGCAATAATTTTTCTGGTACCATCCAGATCATCAGAAAGGCCTTCTACTCTAATAACCTCAATATCTCCAAAGCCATGTTCAATTAGTCCTTTCTTAATTGAATCGATAGAATGTTTTTGGTCATATCCTAAAGCGATTTTGTTCGGCCTTACTTCACTTAATATCTCAAAAATTGGTATTTCAGGAGGGTTTCCTATTATTGATTTGTCCACGGGTTTAAGTCCGCTTACCATTCTTCGACGTAGATTGTGATTAGTTATAGGTTCATGTTTACGTTTTCTCACAGTTTCATCATGTGCAACCACAACTACTAATTTGTCTCCCAATGATTTTGCCTGTTCCAAATAATGTAAATGCCCTGCATGGAGTAAATCAAAAACTCCTACTGCCATGACCACGGTAGACATATAAACTCTCCAATACAACTCACATTTGTTAATTTATCCCGAATATTGTTAAAATATCTTCACCAGTTAACATTGGTATCTCATTCTTAATGGCATATTTCTTAGCATCTTCGACTGAAAGAGCACCATCGCCCTCAGGTTGTAACATTTCTGCGCCTATAGTACAGGCGGGAAGTCCGGCAAGCCGTGCAATTGCAACAGCTAATTCTGTATGTCCTTGACGTGATTTAAGTCCTCCTGGGGACTCACGGCATAAAGGTATATGACCGGGTGTCCTAAACTCTTTCCCTAGTTCTTTACGGGCTTCTGACTTACTAGCCCCATTAGAAAACAATTCATCTGTTAGTTCTCCAAATCTACGAGTAGTTAATGCACGATCTTTGTCAGTTATTCCGGTGAAAGTATTCCTATGATTCAATGACAAAGTGAATGCAGATTTTGAGTCATATTTCAAATCATCAGTAATTAATTCAGATAGTATTGGATTTTCCTCTACTAATTTAGGATGGGCATGTATATCTTGTAACCATGGCAATCCGAATAATTCTCCAACTTCATTTCCTATTGCCAGAAAGAGTAAGCCGCCACAATCTTTTCTCAATCTTCTCATTATACTTGGAGTGGCTGCAGATGCAGGCCAAAGTAAATCAGTTTCTTGTTCCCTAAAAGAAGAGTCGAAAATCATCACTGGTTTACCACTTGAAAACGCCTCGATTGCTGCTTCCACTCCTGATGTCATGGATAGCGGAGGGAGTACTCATACCCATTCTTTTCGGTTGGAAAGTATCAATTTAGGATACCCCCTAGCATACCCATGGCCAAACGCATCGAGGTTAGGGTTCCAGTGAGAGTAGATTTAGCAGGAGGATGGACAGATGTACAACCATATACTTCTGATTATGGAGGAGAAGTAGTAAATTTTACTATTGATAAATACATTAAGTGCTCAATGGAAAAGGATGATGAAGGAAAGAAAAAAGTAGAATACACAAGTGATGTACCTACAGGTTCTGGATTAGGTACAAGTGGGGCAATGAATGTTGGACTAATAGCCACTATTGCAGGAGAGGGGAAGACTCCTGAAGATATTGCAGAATTAGCATTTAGATTTGAAGAATTATTGGAAAACAAAGGAGGCAGGCAAGATCAATGGGCTTCTGCCAAGGGAGGATTTAATCATTTACTTTTTATTGGCGATGAGGTAGAGCCATTACCATTTGAGCCAATGCGTTCAGCAAAAAACTGGTTACTAAAGCATTTCATTATCCTATACTCAGGTATCGAGCATAATTCTGGTAAACTGCATAAAGAGGTTTGGAGCAGGTACAGAAATGGCGATGAAGAAGTTTTGAATGGTTTACACCTTATTAGAAAGGCTGCAAGAACTATGGCAAATGGGTTACAGCAGGACAGGCGAGAAATGGTTGTTGAGTCCTTGAGAGAAGTGTGTAAAGGAGTAGATATGATTGATTTAAGGATTCATGAGCCTTTTAATTCAGTTATTCAACCATTAATAGAAAGTAACAAAGTCATTGCATGGAAGGCACTAGGTGCTGGTGGCGGAGGTTCTGTCGGTTTACTATGTGCGCCCAATAGCAAAGAACTAGTAATAGAATCAGCAAAAAGAGAAGGGTGGATGAATATTGAATGGGGATATGATGATTTAGGCATCGTTGTTGATGAGATTAATTAGAAGTGTAAAAGTAATATTGAAACTATACTAAATGTCCATTAGTGATTTTTTTGTGCCAAATATCAAACGTTAGATTAGTTTCGTTGTATGCATGACTAGACAGAGGACACTGTTAGCAAGTTCTCTGATTATGGTATTAATTTTGCCACTAGCAACTTCTACTATCCTCCCATCTGATAATTCCAAAGGTGGTTTTGATGCCAAGGGCATATGGACTGAACGAGTAGAATCTGGAATTCACAATGAATGGTGGCTAGACTGGAGCCGTGATAACAATCTGAATAGCATAGATGATAGGTTAGAATGGATACTAGAACAACCATCAGAGATTCAAAATGATTGGTGGAAAAGAGCACCGGAAGGAAGTTCGCGGTTGTTTGTCAATTTTGATCATCATCCAACTGATTATGATGTTGCGGCCATTGAAGAATTAGGAGGAGAAGTGACATTTAGGCCAGATTATCTTGATAATCTAATAGTTACAATCCCGATAGAGGAAATAACTAGCGAATCAGGAATTTTATCACTACAAGGCGTAGTTATGATTGAGGATTTGGGATTAGCAGAGCCAAATATGCATGAAGCTGTGCCGAATATGGGCGTAGATTCTGTTTGGAATGATTTAGGATTGGATGGTACTGGTTCAACTATCGCAATTCTAGATACAGGAGTCCGTGGAGATCATGAAGGATTGAATGATATGGATGATGATCCATTTACTTGTGTAACTGAACCACCTAATCCTTTTGATCCTAATCCTCAACCAATAACTGATTGCGATCCCAAAATAGTGGCTTTTTATGATGCAGTTTTTACTGATGAAGAACAAGATCCCTCTACATCCTATGATTCTGGAACACACGGGAGCCATGTAGCAGGAATTGCAGCAGGAACGGGAGGTGGGCAAACTGATACATCTACTGGTTTAAGGTACGTTGGAGCGGCACCAGGAGCATTTCTTGTTACAATTTTAGCTTGTTGTGATGGAGATATAGAAGATATAATACAAGGCGCGCAATGGGCAATTGAGAATAGGGAAAAACATAGTATAGACATACTAACGTCTTCGCTTGGAGAACAGCAGATAGAGAATCATATTGACAATGATGGCAGTTCATCATGGAGTAGACAAATGGATTATGTGGTTGAAGCAGGAATCATAACTACATTATCAGCCGGTAATGAATTTGGAGGAGTTACCTTTGCAGGATGCAATACAATTGATAGTCCAGGCGATGCAGAGTTACCAGTAACTGTTGGAAGTTTGGATAAAGATCTTGGCCTAGCAATATATAGCAGTAGAGGATATACTTCTGATTTCAGAGTTAAACCCGATGTAGCAACAATTGGATCTAACATAATGGCCCCAGATGCTGCAACTAGCGATGGTTATACAGGTAAATCGGGAACGAGTATGGCGACTCCTTTGATGGCAGGTATCGCAGCTTTGATGATACAAGCCAATCCAGATTTAACTCCTGAAGAATTTAAGGATATTATTAGAGTAGATTCGATAGAGAGAGAAATAGTATTACTTGATGATCCGGGCTTTAATGATTGTAGCATATTAGAAACCCGACCCGATAATGAATTTGGATATGGTCAAGCTGATCCAGTTGCATTTGTAGAATCGGCAGGAAATATAGATCGTTCACTTAATGTTTCTATGGATATACAAACACTACAGACCATCTATAATGAGAGTTATGTTTCTGGAACTTCTTTCGGGGCCATACCAGGACAAGAAGGAGAGGTGCAAGTCAGAGTAGGGAGCGGCGAATGGAAAGGAGCTGCAGATATAGGAGGGAATAATGATTGGTCGGAATGGCGAGTAAAACTTCTGCCTCATGAAGAAGCAGGAAATTCTACAATCTATGCTAGACTTATTATCTCTGAAGACAGTATTTCTCCCGTTGATGCAAAACGAGTTGTGCTTGCCGATAAAGTTGCTTCAAATACAGGTGGCAGTGATGATTTAATATCAATAGGCTCTTATGTATTCTTCTTTCCATTCTTGATTGCAGTAGGAATTTTGGCTTATGCTGCAATAACTGAAAGATGGGTAGATAAGTTAGCAAAACCACGAAGTTTTTCTGATAAAGAAGGATTTAATATCAAGAAATATGACCCAAGAAGAATCCCCCAAGTAATGAGATATATTTCTAAGGAATGGAACAATGGTGCATCATTAATAGAAAATCAATTCAGGAGATTAGTATCACTATGTGTCCTATATTTGGCACAAGGGCTACCTGCCGGCTTCACTTATGTTGCTTTTGTTGCATACTTATCTGACAATGGAACTCCTCCTGCAGATATAGCCATCCTCTTTGCTACAATTGCACTCCCATGGACTTTCAAATTTGTCTGGGGGCCAGTAATTGATTTACTAGTAATTCCTGAATTTGGTAGAAGAAGGCCCTGGATTTTATTTGCTCAATCGGGAATGGTTATTTCTCTTGCAACTATATTATTCGTCCCCAATATCATCGATAAAATAGCATTGGTAACGGTATTATTATTCATTCATAATCTATTCTCGTCATTACAGGATGTGAGTGTCGATGCTTTGGCCGTAGACGTATTACAACCTGATGAAGTAGCAAAGGCAAATGGCATGATGTTTGCAACGAAAAGAGGGGGGATGATAATTGGAGGAGCGGTTTTAGGCATGTTAGTTCCAGACTTTGGAATTAAATTTGTTATAATGATACAGATCCCACTTTTAATCCTGATTATGCTATTGCCTCTATTTTTACGTGAGAAACCTGAAAATAAATTATTCCCTTGGGAGAATTCAGAAAGTGAAATTGTTAAGCCCAAGGAAGTAGTGTTAAATTCCGAAGAAGGTACTCTTCTTGCATGGAAAGAAAATGATGATTTGAGATTCAGGGGAGCTCGTTGGACTGCAAGTAATATATACGAAAATACAATTACTGCATCTGCTGCATTCTTATGGGTTGGATTAATAGTCTGGATTTTTGGTAGTGCAATAGATATTATTTATCTTATTGGCGAGCCACTTATGAGTGGGACAATAAAGGAAATTTTTGGAACATTATCCATTATTGGAACTATTGGGATATATCTGATACTAACATCAATTTTAATGATAGCCTTAGAAACTTTTGGAGTAAAAATACCAAATGTTGTTAGCCCCTTCGCGTTTTCTACATCAGAAGCGAAAAGAAGTATTGCCACAACAGCATATCATATTGTACAAGGATTCTCTACTCGCTCATCATTCATACTAATATTTTTATGTCTACTTTCGGACTTAGCACTATTCGTAGATCCAATAATTGTTGATATTTTTATTAACGAAGCTGGTTGGACACAGAAAAAATATAATGCAATAATTGGAGGAATAGTAGTTTTATTCACAATGTTAGGTCAAATATTTGGAGGATTTTTAGGAGATAGATTTGGAGTTAGAGAAATAGCAATGATTGGCTTTACCCTTCTTGCTCTGGCAAATGCAGGCCTGGCACTACTTAATGCATATTGGGAAGATACAACGATCATGACAATTTATTTGTGTGTCAAGGCTGTGATATATGGGGTTGCTTGGATATGTGTAATATCGGTATCCATGCGTTTAACATATAGTAAAGCAGGAGGGACTCAATTCACTGCATACATGTCAATGTTCAATCTTTCCGCTGTTTTTGCATATCTTTTCTCAGGTAGAATGATTGCTACCTTTGACTACTTAACAATGTTATATATTGGAGCAGCGCTAACTTTAATTTCTGTCATTATGCTATTATTTATTGATCCTGATGAGACCGATAGAGTTCTTGAAGGTAGGGTTGATGATGATGACCAAGGAGGAGACTTGGGAGAAAACCTTTGGGTGGAAAATGATGATGCATTGGATGCTGTATTAATTGGAGGTTCTGATAATGTCACAACTTCGTGAATATTTTGAAAAAAGTAAAACTGACTTTTTGATGTTCTCGCAAACTATTTGTGCTTATTGTTCAAGGGCTAGAAGATACTTGGAATCTAATGAGATGAGTTTTACTGAGATAAATCTAGACCTCCATGACGGTTTGAGGAAGGAAATTGTCTTAGAAACTGGACATAAAACAGTTCCAGTTTTATTTGACCTTAGAGGTGGCGAGGCGGTATTTGTAGGCGGTTCTGATCATCTGATGGATTATGAATTATAAATATAGAATTACTTATTAGTATCAAAAGATTGGAAAGATTATGAAATCAAATGCCATCTTGATATTACTAA
>PCAI01000068.1 GCA_002731195.1 Methanobacteriota archaeon
AAAGCGATTGGGCGTTTGGTAATATTTGTTGAATGAACCATTCAATCACTGACTCTTTTTTTGATTGTGATGTTACAATTTGATATTGTAATTACTTCAGAAGTTGGATCTGTAGAAACGATTGGCACATATTTATTTTCACTAGCCTCAATTTCAATCTTTTTAAGTTCAGCCTCCCTACGTCTTTTCTTCTTCTTCTTCATTCTAGCCCTTATTCTCCAACCAATGAATAAAAATTGTATTAATATGTAAGGTAAAAGTTGTATCAAAATCCATTGCCAACCAATCACCAAATTAAAACTTAAACTATCATCATTATTTGAGGAAGCCCTGTAATTTATCATCTGTCTCCCATCATCTATACTTGAAGAAACTTCACCATGCACTGAATTGATATTTTCTAAATAAATACCTTGTGGTAATTTTAAAGATAATTCAACAGGTATACCAATTGATTCACTACTAGGAATATCTGTTGAAATATCTTCCATTATCAGACCATCTGCCATACTTGAAGCAGCCATTATTGCAATCGATCCAGTTAAACCATTCATTGCACTCATCATTGAATTCATAATGGGATTTACTAATTTATTAGATAATCTTGGGGCATCAATATTAATTTTCAATTCATCAGTATCGCCACCATTAATAATTCCAAATATTTCTCCCCAACTATTACCAATTCCAATAGTGGTTCTGACCTTTGGTATACTAATTGCTAAATTTATGGCTTCTGTATCCCCAATAATATCATCACTATCAACCAACCCACTTAAAGTGGTATTTATTTCAAATCCATCAAGATTAATATTTCCCATTACTGAATTAGCACTCAATTCTGACTTTATCAGACTAGTAACACTCTCGCCGAATTGGTTAGTGAAATCACTCAAACCATCTGTTGTAAATTCAATTCTTTGATCCTCTTTACAAATATCTATTGATGCATCATCACAAATTGAAAAAGAAGTTGAATATGGAACTTCACCTCTGTCAGCGATATTTAAAATTAATTTTAACAAATCAGCAGGGAGAACTGGTAGTGAAAGAGACGTATCTTCACTCTTCATTGAATCTAACAAGGCATCTGGTACACCTATTCTATGAATCGATAAATCAATATCCAAACTAAATTCAATAACCATTCCCTTTTGAAGTTCAGAAAATGAATATTCTGATATATCTAAATTAACAACGGAACTTTGACATGATTTTTCTGTAGATTTACACAACACATCGTCACTGGTATCTTCACATGTGTCTGATCCAGAATAACATATAGCATGATTCCAGTCGAAGGAACTTGAACCTGTAAGTCCAAAATCACCTGCATGTTGACCGTTTAGCTTATAGGACAATATTATTGAAGATTCTCCATTTGTATTTTGTGCCCATGTCGGTAATATTAATTCCAAATTAATTTCAGTTTGTTCAATACCGGGAGGTTTCATAGCTTCAAGAAAACTAGGATCAAGAACTGTTTCAAAAGATATTCCACTGTTAACTACTTTTTCTAAATCATTTTGATTAATTTCACTGAGAAACGATAGATCATCCAATTTGTCACCAATTAAATCAGTTAAACTTAGTTGGAAAGGCTGACTTGTACTCCGTAAGAAAACTGGATGAGTATTCCCCATAGCACCACCACCTTCCATGCAATAATATTCTCCTGATGTTCCACAATCTACCATTGTATGGACATAATTTAATCCCCCTTGTCCGAGTCCAGGGTCATTGGATCCATCCAAAACCCATTGAAAATTACCCATTTGTACTATTAGGCCTGGTATAGTATTTGATAATGAATCACCTACACTACTTATAGGAAAATTACCTGATATTGTATCTAAATCAATAAGGCCATTATGATGTGCCATTCTAATCCCATCAGATGTTACAACAGGAACAGATCCTTTTCCAGCAGGAATTATACTTAACCCCTCTACAGAAGTAGTCTCTATATGATTTATTTGTGCTATCAAATCAATTGTTGCTGCGTTCTCATTTGAAAGATCTAGTACTACATTAAAATCTAAAGCCTTATCTTCTGGATTCAAAGTAAAAGCATTAGTCGATGCATTATTTCTAAAACCCAGAGTAAATTGCAAATCATTTGAATACGGTGAAGCCAAATTTAAATTATTTGCTTCCCATTTCCCTGAATTATATGGAAAGGCACCACTATTAGATATTCTTTCATTGTTTAACCCACTTGTTGAAACCATTGTTGCATAACTGGGCGGCTCTATATAGTAGGTACTTTTATGACCTGATTCAACTGAAATAGGAAATTCTGTAGTAACCTGTCCTCCCATTATTAACAATGATTTGTATGCATTTTCCAAGTCTAAATCAGGATTAGAATTTAGATTAAATTTACTCGGATCTATACTAATATTAACGTTAGTTCCAATACATATTGGAGGTGAGTATGCATTTCCATCATCATCAGATTCCCTATCTATTCCACAATTCACCATACCTCCATCACTTTCTACTGTATTTGCCCAAGAGGTAGAGGGAGTAGAGGCACTACCTAGAGAATTAAGGAGGGTGCCAATGCTGCTGTTAATTTCACTCATCAATTTATCTTTCACTGGCTCAGAACCAACATTTCCATCCCATGGCTCATCCCATGAATTACGAATAACATCCGCAGGAATACCATCTCCAGCAAAGATACCATCTAGTTCAAGGGCTTGATTAGCAGTAGTTCCTGAAAAACCCATTGGAGCTCTGTCATATTCATAAATCGCCCATGTTGCATTTAATTGCATCATACCAGTATCTACCATTGTTAGGGAATATACGCCCTCTATCCAAGATTCCTGTGATGAAGAATCATCAGCATCATCTACCTCATCACAAAATCCACCATTCAGTTCTGAACAAATTTCTAAATCGTCTGTGCCCGCTTGTGGCTCTCCATTTGCAATTGGGAATATCAACTGCATTAAGAATACAATTGCAATAATAATGGCTAAATTATACTTATCTTTTTTATGATAATTCGGAGTAGATTTTGATGCTACCCGCACAACCATATCCAATGACTCTAAAGAGTCATTAATCTATCATTCGGTATTAGGATTCATTTCTTGCTAATTTCTTTAAACATTAGTTATATTTTATTATCTAACAGCGAGACTTCAAGCACCACCACTTCTTCGAGGAGAATATGCCGAGTTGGTTAACATCAAATGCTCCTAGAACATTTGAAGAAATAGCCATACCAAAGAATGTATGCATGAAGTTGAAAGCAACTAGCCTGTCAACAGACCCCCCTCATCTTTTAATCACCGGTCCAGCAGGAGTTGGTAAAACAATTTCTTGGAAATTATACGCTAGACAGATACTCGGTCCTGGTTGGAAATCAACAACCCACATCTTACAATGTAGAGATTTAGTAAGACAAAGAGGTGCAATGGCAAAATTTGAAGAATTTTTGAGGCCGGGCGGCAATTCTTCAGACACATTAGCAGGCATGTTAAGCCTCGACTCTTTTGACAGAGGAATAATCAAAGGGTTAGAAGGCGATATCCCTCCAGCAGGAAGAGAAATAGAAATAAATAGAAATAAAACACCAATTAGTAGACTTATTATTTTGGAAGATGCTGATTATTTAGGACACATACGCCAGTCATATTTGCGCCGAATGATGGAAACAGTCGGCAATGCATCTAGATTTATTTTA
This sequence comes from Methanobacteriota archaeon, assembly GCA_002731195.1. Classification (GTDB taxonomy): domain Archaea; phylum Thermoplasmatota; class Poseidoniia; order Poseidoniales; family Thalassarchaeaceae; genus MGIIb-O3. The sequence continues at coordinate 3,701 of PCAI01000068.1, forward strand.
GTTACTAGGGCCCCTTCAAGGATAATTGATGCTTTAAGATCCAGAGCCCAAATGATAAGAATTCCTTCTACAGGAAAAAATATTATTATGCAAACTCTCAGGAATATCTCAATTAATAATTCTTGTGAACCTGACGAAGGAGTCTTGGAAGATATTGCATATATATCAGAAGGAAATTTAAGAAAGGCGATTTTTACATTGGAACTACTGGATATAAGAAATCTGAGCACCGATCGTGGTGCAGTACATAATTTGATACAAGCTTCAACTTTACAATCAAGTAGACATTTACTAGAAATGGCGCTCAGGGGGGCAGTTGTGGAATGGCGTTGGGAAAATAAAGGAGGGAAAAAAAGAAAATTACTATCTGGTGCAATATCTGAAATTGACAATCTGATGAACCAACACGGACTTGATGCAGATGATATTATCAATCAATTACATGATGTAATTATTGGACGCAGATTATCATTACCAGACACTATCAGATCAGAGATATTAGAAGCGCTAGCAATATGTGATACATCAATACGTAGATCTACTTACGCAAGAATTCATTTTGAAAACTTTCTTCACAAAGTTGCCACATCAGGAAAACGGCATGGACTAGCATTTGGTTAACTTTAACACCCTAAGTTTTGAGTATCATCACCTTGTGAGGGCAGATAATGTATCGTGCCGGAAACCCCGCCCTATCAGACTCAACCTTTGATAAAAATGAATATAAAAATATAAATTGGTGGGAAAATGAATCTTCCAATAAAATGACAATAGAGGGTGTTTCAGAAAAGACAGCTTTTCTTTTGATAATTACGGCGACAGCTGCAATAGCTACTGCTATGACAATGCCTGAATCATTCATATTACCCATTCTAGGATTTTTTGGCTCAATAATTTGTGTTATTATAATAGGTATCAAAAAATCAACAAGTCCAATTTTAATTTCTACTTATGCAGTTCTAGAAGGCTTCTTATTGGGGGGCTTTACATGGCAAATCGAACAATCTACTGGTATTCCAGGATTAGGATTACTAGCAGCGTTAATCACATTTTTAATTCTTGGAGTAATGATAATAATATACAGAATGGGCTTAATTCACTGGGATAAAAATATGCAAATAGCTGTTAGTTCAGCTGTAGTTGCAATAATGCTGCTGTACCTGATATCTCTCGTTGGGTATTTTTTAGGTTTTGAAGTACCTGTTATCCATGATTCAACGCCACTTGGTATAGCATTTTCATTTTTCGTTATAGGGATAGCAACATTAACTTTGGTAGCAGATTTTGATTTTATTGAAAGAGGAGTTTTGCGCGGTGCTCCTAAACAACTTGAATGGAGAGCAGCCTTTGGCTTACTTGTTTCCTTAGCATGGCTTTATTTAGAAATAGTGAGATTATTAGGAAAGATGTTTTTAAGGGATTAATTTGGAATTAAATTTAATCTTGGGACTAATCATTGCTGGTATTTCACTCGGCATTATAGAAGGAATAAAGCCCGGTCCGTTATTGACTATGGTAATTCGTGAAACACTTTCTGGAGGACTAAGGGCAGGCGTAAGAACGGCGGCTGCACCCATATTCACTGACGGGCCACTAATAATCATCAGCCTCTTAGCAGCAAATTGGTTTTCTTCAAAGCCTACAATCCTAGCAATAATTTCTATATTTGGGTCAATTTTTTTAATAAAAATGGGTTTTGAATGCTTTTCAACTGATCCTCCCTCGTTTGTTGATGATAACTATGATTACAACAATTCCTTTAAAAGAGGCATTTTAACTAATTTATTAAACCCAAATGTGTATATATTCTGGTTTCTAATTGGTGGACCATTAATGGCTAGAGCAGCACACGAACCATTAGCACCAATTGGCTATGCAATATCTTTTTTGTTTACGACCATAGTTGTTAACATAATAATAGCCTATTTTTTTGATAAAACTAGGGGCAAAATTTCTCATTCATCATATAAAATAACATTATTTATTTGTGGTTTCGCAATGATACTGTTTGCATTTGGATTTTTATTTTATGCAATAAATATTTTATTCTAAAATAACATTACAATGTAGAAAACCCCCCCTCAGGAAGGGGGTTTAGCGGAACTGTTGAATCTCTTAAACTTGGGCCAATCATCATAGTGCCATATATGCCTTGATCTACAATATTATGTGAAAGGCCAAACCAAGGTCTACCATATTGATCAATAAGAATGTCTATGAAGTCTCCAAAACCTCCACATCTATTGTATCCACAGTCAACTTCAGTATCAAGAGGATCTCCAAAATTATTTACTTGTACAGTAGTGATGAGTGGGATTTCAGAAAATGCATCGGTCATTACTGAAATATATCCATTCCAAGTATTTCCTCCGGAGTCTCCAAGATATGCAAAGGCAACTCTACCAGAATCTCCGGCGGCAATGGCAGGAAAACCCGTACCATTTAGGTTAATAGGAGGGGCGATCATCATAGGATTGCTCCAAGATTCTCCCTCGTCAAAAGAATAAGAATAATATGGCATATTATCCATACCCATCCACATTGCATGTAAATTGTCGGATTCATCAGGATATACCTGGGCTTCCTCAGCATTCCAAGTTGCAGCAGTACCTGTATTTTCAGTGGGTAATCGATGCTCTGACCAAGTCAATCCACCATTAGTACTACGGTATATGGAGTACCCCTCTCCATCACAACTTGGATTTCCACGGTAAAAATTACCATTATTGGATCCTACCATGTGTCCTGTTAGGCCCCCGCTGTTACAATCTGCTGGAGCACCAGGAACTTCTGGCCCCCAAGTTAACCCTCCATCATTGCTTGTAGAGCAAAGTGGCGAAACCCAATTACCATTAACGCAGAATACCCATGTAGTCTCATGTAAAAGGGCATTGTAAGGTGATGAAGCAATCGTTTGATGATCCTGAACAGAATAACCTGTAGCAAATGATGTTAATCCTAGAGGGCCCCAAGTTTCTCCTTCATCGTCTGACCATTCGACGGTCATTCCAGCCAAAGCATGCATGTCAAATTTCATCACTCTATCAGTCCAAGGATCGACATAAACATATGGATCGTTACTATTAGCAACAGAACCTTGGTATGTATTTTCACAAGTGTATTCTAATTCAACCATTTCAATCATATCTGAACATCTTATTATGGCAGTTGAACCACCTGGGCCATTTCCCCAACTAGTCATGAAAAGATTATCTGAAGAAGTAATTCCTATTGTCGGCTCAAAAGTAGACACACCGATTCCATAATATGTCCCTTTTGCACAGATAGGAATATTTTCCCCTATTAATATGGAAGATAATTCAGAATTTTCTATTGTACGTATGTTTGTAGAATTTGGGAAATGATACCATGTATTATTTGCTAATCCATCCGGGCAAATATCATCTAAAATAGAAACCTCTACTATATTTTTTTGTGATTCACTGCTTAAACAACCTGTAATCATTGATGAAGCAAACAAAATTACGATTATAGTCGCTGCCGCCTTCATATTATTACCGGCAACCCTTTCTATACATCATATGAACTGATGAGTGTTCTGCTACATTTTTAGAGTTGTGTTGCCGCCTTCCGGAAGGAATGGGAGCTGTACAATCTCTCCATACATTGCAGGACCAGTCATTATAGTCCCAATTATGGCTTCTTCATTTCCGGCGGCATTATGTGCTAAAGCAATCCATGGGCGCCCCTCATCATCTATTTCTACATCTATAAAATCTCCAAATCCACCACATCTAATATTGCCACAGTCCGGTAAAATATCTAATGGATCTGTTGGTAAATTGACTGCCACACTAGTTATTAAAGGAAATTTAGCAAAGGCATCTGTCATGATTGCCATGTATCCAGACCAACCGCCGCCGCCAGATTCATTCCAGTCATGAGATTCACCGATATATCCTATCACTACTCTTCCCGAATCACCGGCAAAAATAGTGGGAAAGCCACTTTCATTAACTCCAGGTGCTGCTACCATCACTGGACTGCTCCAAGTTTGACCTTGATCTTTGGAATATGAGTACCATGGCATCATATCTGTAGAAATCCATGTTGCATGAACGTTTCCGCCCTCATCAACAGCAACAGCAACTTCGTGTGAATGCCACCCTTCTTGCATACCAATTTCAGTGGTGATAGTATGCTCACTCCATGTATAACCTCCGTCATGAGAAGCATATACCGCAGGACCTTCACAAGACGGATTTCCTCGATAGATAGAACCATCAGACCCTCCTGCTAAATGCCCGTGCAAACCTGAACATTGGTTTCCAAAACTCTCAGTAGGATAGCCTATTTGTTGTACGTCCCAAGTATGGCCGCCATCCAAGGACCTAGAGCATTGAGCACCTAATGCTGGAGATCCAGTATTTATACAATAAACATACACAATATCTCCCAAAATAGCATTCTCATGAGGGACAGAAGCTATACTTTGGTGATCCTGTGGCGCATAGTATCCTTCGACAGGGAAGGGGGCACTCCATGACTCCCCCTCGTCCTCTGAATATTCTACAAACATTGATGCTAAAGCATGCATATCAAATTTAACTATCCTATCATTAAATTTATCAACATAGAGATACGGATCATTTGAATTAGGGGTTTGCCCTGTATCATCATCAATTTGATTGAATGGACCCACATCTTCCCAAGTTTGGCCTTGATCCTTGGATCTAATTATATGAGTCCCGTCTCCAAGGCCATTGTAATTA
>PCAI01000069.1 GCA_002731195.1 Methanobacteriota archaeon
CTTGATCCAGATAGTAGGACAACAAGGGGCGAATCTCTCTCTGTCGATATTTCAATTATCGATAATTCAGGAATTCCAGTAACTTCTGTACCATTTAATATCAGTATCAATGACGTCGTCATGGAAACAGGTTTCACTGATTCCAATGGAGCATCAACTTCAATTATATCCATAGATCAATTCACTTCTCCTGGTCCGATAGTTATCACCGTGTCTTTTGCTGGCATAAATGGAACAACAGGGCTTCTTGGCGATGAATCGTGGACTAGAGTAGTAATATTGGCTCCTACAGTCATAGAAATATTGCAAACTACTGGCTCATTTATTGCTGGTGAGCAAGTAACTTTCCAAGGCACTCTAACAGATGAACATGGTCAGAATTTATTTGAAGGAGATAGTCCCTCAGGTGGAATCTTACATCTTTTCATTGATGATTTAGATGTTGGGCCATTGTATACTACTCAGTCTAATGCAACGACCACTATTTGGAACGTAACTTATGACGTTCCCTCTGATATAAACTACGGCTTACATTCTGCTTCTCTAAAATTCTTAGGAGGCTTCACTTGGGTAGATCCAATGGGCCAAGGAGATTCTCTCAATCCCGAATATTATTTATCTTCTTCTGCAAATATTAATTTCAATATTTCTCAATTATCTCAAGTGATAATTACTACTCCTCCTACTGAGGTTGACCGTAATGATCTCGTCTTGATTGAGGGTCAGTTAACAGATAAAGTAGGTAGGGCAATACCTAATAGAGATTTACAAGTTTTCATGAATGAACAATTTGTCACAGTTTTATCTGTTGATGAAAATGGTGAATTTAACGTTTTTATCCCAATACCTCCGGATATGGAATTAGGGCCGCAGATTATCAAAATATTTTTCTCTGGTGAAGAATTCATTCTTCCTTCCAATTCTTCTACCATTTTTGTTGTCCATGGGCCAGTATTCCCGGTAGTATACACTCCTAGCTCTGCAGCTGTAGGAGATTCCCTTATTATTCAAGGAACTGTTAAAGATAATTTACAAGATGGTTGGCTATCTAATCATACAATAGAAATTCTTGTTGACGGAGTTTTGATGGGAATAACTTCTTCTAATTCGACTGGAGAATGGCAGTATTCTTGGGTTGTGCCGGAATCTTTGGATATTGGCAATCATACATTAACTGCCTTTTCGCCAGAACAAGGATATCACCGACAAGGAATATCTGAAACAAACCTAACAATAGCATATCATACTGTAATTTCTTTAACAGTAGAATCTTCTTCATTGACAAGAGGAGGAGAATGGAGTTTTAATGGAAGATTATATGAGGGAGATACTCCTTATCAGTTAGGTTTACAAGAAAGAGAAATATCTGTCTTATTAGATGGAGTAGAAATACACAAATTATACACAAATAATGATGGTTCTTTCACCTATAATCATTCAATAGGGTATCAATTATCTCGAGGAATTCATGATGTTAACTTCTTATTTGGGGGCGAATTATTCTATCTCCCTTCTAGTACTAATATTACTACCTATGTTAAATCTGATATACAAATAGAAATTTCTCCAATAACTCATACAATAATAAGAAGTTCAGAAAATCAACCAATAAAAATTCAAGGATTTGTTAGGGAAATAGGAGGGCAATTTAATGTATTTGAAAATTTAACTCTTAACTTATACTGGGGAGAAAGTGATCTACCATTCAGAAATGATCCATGGGCAAACTCGGGGACATTTAATTTCCAGATAATATCTAGTGCTCGTGAATTTATGAATCCTGGAGTTAATGATTTAGAACTTGTTATACAACCAGATGACTCCCGCTTCTTGAATGGAGGCTCAATTAACATTGAAGTCACTGTTCTCGTATCGGTTGATTTCGATTTCTCCAGCCTTGATATGTCAAATGGCCAGCGAATATTACAAGGTTCAGTTAACTTAACAGCAAACGACACAGGAGAGCCTTTACCGGGAATCTCAATGTCTGCTTTATTGCTTAATGGTTCAACTACTCATTTTTCTTCTACTAAATTAACAGATACCAATGGACGATTCAATTATGAATTTAAGTCATTATCTCCACTCCCTCCTTTGTCAGACCAGTCATCATGGGGAAATCTACACGTTCAGTTACTATCAGATTCAGATTTCATTGATCCGGTTAGTCTAACTAACTTAAATTTACAAGGTAATTTGGAGATAAGTTATGAAGTCACATCTGATAACTCTTTCTTCCAGTCTACAATCTTCGGACTCGGATTTATTATACTGGTATCGTTTTTGGTAGGTGCATTTGTATTATTCAACCGACGTAAAATGGCTGAAATGTCGGAAATAGCCAGTATTTTCAGTTACGCTTCCGAACTTCTTGCAGCAGGAGATGAAGTAAGGGCAGCAATATATGAGTGTTATCAGAATCTTTGTGAGGTTTTCATGCGGAGAGGATTCTTACGTCGTGGTTTTGAAACGGTTAGAGAATTCGAATTAGCAATAAGACTAGCATTACCTGAAATTAGTGAGAATTCTCTAGTTGCCTTAGATAGGATATTTGAAGAAGCTCGTTATTCCAGTCACGTTTTGGGCGATTCTGATCGTCAAAATGCTCAACACGCTTTATCTTTGGTCATAAGTGAATTAGAAAATTTACAAGAAATCCCCAAGAGAGAAGAAAACTTAATGGAATCAACAAACTAATCATTCTAATTGTAATTCCAAGTAGTTATCAGCCCATTTGCCGCCAGAAATCTTTTGATTATTGCCTATTTTAAATGTTTCAATAATGCCTCCAAATATTTCTGGAGATAAAATCCTAACTAAATTATCTCCTCTGTCTATGCTGGTTTCAACAATAATTTCCGTGGGGAATTTAGTTGTTAAAGGCACTCTAATCTTTGATTCCTCTAAGGTCCCTCCAATGCCTTTCAAGAATAAATCCAAACTTTTGTTTTCTCTTGACAAAAACTTATCTGACTCTATAGCATCTGATATTTCTGACATCATACTCATATGGCTAATTTTAACTTCATCTAAGTGAGGAAGATTGGTTAGAAAGGAATCATGCATCATTTCTGCCGTAACATCTAACCCGGTGCTTGATATGTCTGGTATTATCTTCTGTTTGTTCAGATCATCTTCAATTGACAATTCTAGCCTTGTCCACTCCATATTATCGTCCGTTCCAAACATCTAACTCGCATTAACCCATTGTTTCCTTGATTCTTTTCGCCGGCTCAGGAAAATGGTCAAAAAATGACTTAGTAAGTTTACCAGTTCTTTCTGGATTAGTAACTCCTATAGTTTGCAAGGAATCTGGCATACAAATTTTGTAATTTCTCTGTAAAAGTCTATTCTCAAGAAGTACTACTAGAGCCCTATCTTCTCCCTTTCTTATCGGCCTTCCTATGGCTTGCATTAAACTATTTACTGCTGGTTGTGAACTGGCATATCTCCATGACAATAAATTGCCAAAACGCTTCTCATAATAGTTCTTCAATGCATCTTGTTTTGCACTTGGTGGCGCAAGAGGTAAACCAACGCATATTACGGCTTGGAGTATGTTCCCAGGATAATCTACTCCCTCGGAGAATTTACCTCCCAGTACGCCCATTAGTACTCCTCTATTTCCCTCAGATTCTAGTTCATAGAGACTCTTCTTCTTAATTTCTATTTCTCTCTTGGACATTGCTCTCTTCTCTTCAATTACTTTAATTCTTGGCCAAGAGGGAGGTAACCAATCTTCTTCCAAACTACTAAATTTATCCATCATAGCATAACTTGGAAAGAACAATGCTACGTTTCCTTTGGAATTTTTAATAGTTGATTTAATATGTTGATTTATTTTATCTGTATTTGATATGCCTCTAGAAGTGAACTTAGTTGTAACATCTCTTGCTATCAAAATAGGTCTCCTATTGGAGAGAAAATCGGAGTTATATTCTTTAGACATACTTGCTCTATCTTCAGGTATTTGTAGTATATCTGAATACATTGAAGGAGGATATAAAGTTCCAGACATTAGTATCGATCCACAAGTTTGTTCAAATAAGGGTCCACTAACTACTCCTGGATCAAGTAAAAAACTATGCACTCGTATTGGCTGTTCGGTATTATCTCCTCTTTCCCGGCCACTAGACGGAATTCTATCAATAACTAACGCTAATGCTGAATTGTCTCTATATTCTATACAAATTTCTAATAGATATGCCAGTCTAGAACATACTGTTTCCTCTTCATCTTCACCAAGTTCTTCTGGCTTTACGGCATACAATGATTCTATCATATTCTTCATTACTTCATACTTTTTCTTATGGCCTGAATCTAATGATTCCATTAAACTTTCATTGATACTATTTAAAAAATCATTTGTTTCTATTTTCATATCTTTCCTATCGCCTAATTCTTTTTCCTTCGTTTCATACCATTTTATCATATCTTTCTTGAGTTTATTCAGTTGTCTCTTTAACATTCTAATTCCTTCTATTTCTCCAGAACCAAACGTATTGTCTATATCAGATTCATTAACTTCTCTTTCTTTATTTCCTAAATACTCGTTAGTTTCATCGTAAGCATATTGAAATGCTTTACATTGTAGATATCTTTCTAGTCCATTCCTGACTCTATCGGGTAAATTGTGTGCTTCATCAACTATTAGAATGGAATTTGCTAACTCTATTCCCATTGAAGAGAGCGATGACTTCATTATATTTTCAATAAACACATGATTATAATCACATACTATGATATCAGCATCTTTGGCAGCAATTCTTGCAGATGCCCATGCACAAATATTCCCTTGTCTACTCAATTTAATGACATCCTCAACATGCATTGGTTGTTCTAATATTATATTTACTAATCTCATTCTGTTGCCTCGTCTGGAATTTTCTTGAATCTCAGATTCACAAGTACATTCGCCAGTTACTGCTTGAACTTCTTCACACATACTTTCCCGGCCAATCATGTCAGCTAGTTTAATTTGTAATTCATTTCCTACTTTTTCATTAATTTTTTTAATTGTATCTACTACTATCTTATGTTGTGATTGCCTCCCTGTCAAAAATAATATCTTTTTACTGTTGGGCGATTCACTCCTTACTTTCAGTGCTGCTGCAAGAGATGCCGCTGTTTTTCCAATCCCTGTAGGTGCTGAAGCAACTAGAAAACCATTCTCTTGGAGTATATCTATCGAGTCTAGTAACATCTCTTTTTGTGACTCTCGTAAATCTTCATGAGCAAAGAATTCACATGCAGATGCCAAATCTTCTCCGCTCATAGAGTGCATCTGATAATAGAACGACCAAGAAGATTGGCCTTATATTATGGAAAAATTAATCATTCTGTATTAATTTGTGGTGCCTCGTGTGTGTGTCACGAGGCGGTGTGTGGAATTTTTCTCTATCTATTTTTCTCAGTAAATTTAGATCTGTTTGCCAATCCTCTAAATCCCTTTGTATTTGTATATTCTATCCCTCTCGGGAATCTAGGTGCTTCTTTTGGATTGTATCCTACAGCATTTGAGAGTCTAGCTCTATGCACTACTCCTCTAAAGCCTCTTCTGAATTCCTTTTTTGATTTGGGTGTGTTGGCGAGGGGGCTTTCAGACCCCCCCGCATTTTTTGTGTGCATCCCATCTTCGCCCATTCTCTCACCTATTGAGCGTTCGATTCGCTATCATATCGCATTTGTATTTCTTCCATTCGCGAAGAAAGTAATTTGTCTACAGTATCTCCTTCAATTGTTTCACGTCTAATCAATTCCTTCGCTCCTTGTTTTAGGACTGATTCTGGAGATTCTGCATGTATCTTACAGAAGTCTTTCATTCTAACAGATAAATCTGGGCCTAAATTTACTTCTATTCTATCTCCTAATTGAGATAGAGGATTTTTAATATACATTTTAATGGCCTCTCTTATAACGTCAGATCTATTCCTGGTGCCTTCTAATCCAATTCTTTGGTCTAACTCTAGTAGGAAATCTTCGGGTATTCTTAGCGATACCATCGGACTGTTACCTGCCACACGAGAGGACTTCATTGACTGGGCCAGAACGGATAACAGGTATAAATGTAATGCAAATGAAATGCAATTGAATTACAAATAACAATAAGTTATGACTTAGAATTATTATTTTGAGTTTATTTCAAAGGGGGTGCCTACCTGCCAATAATGAGGAAGTGTCTTTATGAAAATCATCAACGATACCATTCATGGCCAATTTAAACTCAATGGCGTTTGTCAAGAATTACTAAAAACTCCTGAAATGAACAAACTTAGTCACATAAAACAATTAGGATTAGCCCATTTAGTTTTTCCAGGTGCCCATCATACCCGTTTTGAACATTCTCTGGGAGTATCTCATGTAGCTGGTATGATGGCAAAACAATTGGACTTAAACGATCATGAGAAACTAACCGTACAAGTCGCAGGAATGTTACATGATGTTGGTCATGGACCATATTCTCATACTCTAGAGCATATATTACATGAGAGAGGAGGTTTAGACCATATGTCCATCACAGAAGGAATAATTTTGGGAGATTATGACATAATAAGAGCTGATGAATCTCCCTCTCAAGAAGAAAGGATTTTTATTCCAGATATTCTCGAAAAAAACGATCTCGATCCAGAAGAAGTAGCTAGCCTAATTAGGGGCCCAAATGCAGGAGGAACTGAAAGATCTCTACTTTCATGGATCGAAGGTCAAGAAGATTTTACCCATGCCGACAACACTCTTGAGCATCTAGTGCACGGTCCAGTTGATTGCGATCAGATAGATTACTTATTACGCGATTCTCATTTTACTGGAGTTAAACACGGAGTAATAGATCATAGGAGGCTGATATCGAGTATGTCTAGAAAAGGAGGAGATATATCAATCAAAGAAGGTGGACTAACTGCACTAGAGGGAATGTTAATGGCTCGCGGTTTGATGTATAGTTCGGTATATTTCCATAGAGTTACTAGGGTTACTGAAGTTATGTTGTCAAGTGCTGTTGAGAGGAGTATGGATGATCTACCCGATTCAGTTGAGATGCAAAGATTTGTCGATTCTGAAGTTTGGGGGGCACTAAATAAAGCAAATACTTACTCTAGAGATATAATCCGTCGTTTTAAGTATCGGCAATTAATGAAAGTATGTATTAGCAGAAGACGTCAGGATTTATCTGAAGATCAAGTAAATCGATTAGTCGAAATGGCTAATGATTCTATTAAAAGACGTGCCTTTGAAGATGATATTGCACATAGGGCAGGATTATCTCCAGGATACGTCTCTATTGATGTACCCAGTGTCAAACTTCTTCTTTCAGAACCTAGAATGTCACAAGTTGACATAAAAATAATTGGAGAAGATGGAAAGGTACGTTGGTTAAGGGAACACACCCCCATTGCAGAAGCATTACGTAACCGTCAAGTAAGCCAATCTGCTGTTTATGTGATGACAACCCCAAGCCACAAAGAAATAGTTTCTAGTCTAATTGAAAGGTATCTGTTTAATTCTTAGTAACCTAGATTTAACTATCCTTGCCCATAATTAAGGGACATTATTCAAAAGGAGTAGTTTAGTCGGAGGGCCATTCGGTTACAGGAAAAGTAATCGTTAAAACCTTGGTGAATCCCATGGACGATACAATGAAATTGGTATATGAAGATGTAATGACAAGAGATCCTAATCAGCCTGAATTTCATCAGGCTGTAGAGGAAGTACTGGATAGCTTATCTCCAGTTATCAAACAACATCCAGAATATTTGCCAGTTGTTAAAGCAATGGTCGAGGCAGAGAGAATAATCCAATTCAGAGTGCCATGGTATGATGATGCAGGAAATCTACACGTAAATAGGGGTTTCAGGATACAAATGAATAGCGCAATAGGGCCTTACAAAGGAGGCCTACGATTCCATTCTTCTGTTAATCAATCAATACTTAAGTTCCTTGCATTTGAGCAGGTGTTCAAGAATAGTTTGACCGGGTTGCCAATGGGCGGAGGGAAAGGCGGCTCAGATTTTAACCCAAAAGGAAAAACAGATGCCGAAGTAATGCGATTCTGTCAATCTTTTATGATGGAGTTATGGAGACATATAGGAAATAATCTAGATGTTCCAGCAGGAGACATAGGAGTCGGAGGAAGGGAAATTGGATATTTGTTTGGAATGTATAAAAAATTAGCCAATGAATTCACAGGAATATTGACTGGCAAAGGTCCTTCATATGGCGGGGCACTTATCCGTCCAGAAGCTACTGGATATGGTTTGGTTTATTTCGCGAAAGAGATGTTAGCAACACAAAATAAATCATTTGAAGGTGCAGAATGTAGCATTAGTGGTAGTGGGAATGTAGCTCAATTTGCAGCCGAAAAGGTTCTTGATTTAGGAGGTAAAGTAGTTACTATGTCCGACTCTTCAGGATGGATTCATGATCCTTCTGGAATTGATAGGGAGAAGTTAAAGTGGATAATGGATCTTAAAAATAATAGACGTGGAAGAATTAGTGAATATGCAGAAAACTTTGAAGGAGTAGTTTTTACAAAATCAGAACCTGAACCTGCTTCTAATGGCCTTTGGGGCGTAGATGTTGATGTCGCTTTACCATGTGCTACTCAGAATGAAATTAATGCAAAGGAAGCAGAAATGTTAGTTTCTAATAATGTCATTGCAGTAGCGGAAGGTGCTAATATGCCCTGTACTCCTGAAGCTGTAGAAGTATTCCATAAAAATGGCATACTATTCGCCCCTGGAAAAGCATCAAATGCAGGCGGCGTAGCCACTTCCGGATTAGAAATGTCTCAGAATAGTCTTAGATTGTCTTGGTCTCGTGAAGAAGTGGATGAGAAACTACATTCAATAATGGTTAATATACACCAAAACGCATTTGAAACTGCGGCCAAATATGGTATGCCAGGAAATTATGTTGCAGGAGCTAATATTGCTGGTTTCCTCAAAGTAGCAGAAGCTATGACTGCTCAAGGATTGATCTAATCTTCTTCGTCATCCAAATCTTGCGTTAAATTCGCTCTATTGACAAGTGTGTATCCTATGATCATTATACCCAATGAAATACCAACAATTGTTGGTATCACATAAGATAACCCTTCTACTTCGTCGTTTACTTGCCAGTTTACAGCCTCACTAGTTATATTCCCTCCTCCAAATGAATCCTCTTCTATTATTTGCGTAGGAGTTAAGATAACACATTTCAACTCTTCACTCCCTGATTTACTGTTTCTCCAGTCAAATATTATTTTTCCAACCTCTCCTGCCTGAACTAGGACATTAGGATAACTATCTGTTTCGGCACTTTCTCCTGTGCTATTGAGATAGCAAGATATTGCAATATGGGCTGCTGCTGTCCCCTCATTCATCACTTCTCCTATCATCACAATTTTTCCTGATGCCTCCTCTACCATGTCTTCAGGTTCCAAACTTAACCATTTTATGTCTGGAGTATTTTGATCTATAATGGTTATTTTTTCATTGGTCAATTTTATTCCCGTTGTTCCGTAATTGCCTATTTCTGAATTCTCCGGATTCCAAGCTGTTCTATACTTGATGACATTAATTATTGCATCTTCTTTCCAAATATTATTTGTGGCCCAGATGTTGTCATCAGACCACCCTATTTCGATAATTCTTTCTCTGCCTCCATCTATGTATGATTTTCCATCATTATCGCTAAAATTAGTATATGTATCAACTCCATACAATCCCTTAATTTGATACTCTACCCAGACTGCATCAAATTGAAGATATTGTCCTTTGATTCTCCTCTCCCACTTATCTGTTAAATCTCCAGAACCTGTTGTGTCTTCGCCCCAATATATGTTGCTTTCTGGCATTGCTCTAATGTCATGATCTTCTAAACTACCTTTGAACATACTTCCTCCTGTAAGTGATATTGATGCGTTATCATCATTTAGTAAAATTGGCCCCGAACGTATAAAATCACTAGAAAATGTGCTAATATCTCCTGTAGAAGATATCTTAGCACCAATTATGGATGAATTGTAAAGGCTAAAGTTACCTGATATATCAAGACTATAATCTCGTACTCCTGAAATCATCATATTACTATATTCTAATTCACTAGCTAAATATTGATTGCTAATATCATTATGTATTATCGTGACACTACTCAATCCTATGGGGGTTGAGTTATATCCACAGACGCCTATTACTAATTCTTCATCGGTAGATTGAGGAGAGTAAGAGAATTGTGAATTATTCATCATGAACATATTACCTCCTATGTAAGCTGTTGCTCCATTGAAATTAGTATTACTTGATGAATTTATAAGAATTTCAACATTATTGTCATATGGAGTGATGTCTATCGTAATGGTAGACCTATTATAATCATCACATCTTCTATAACTCACTAATTCTGAAGGTATATTTTCTGATTTCAGTGTAGCCCCTTCGAGAATTACAAATCCTCCTTCATCTATCACCAATGATGATTCTGAAGAGAAAGTTACTTCCGAATCAATAATAGTCAACTTCCCTCCACTTAATACTCTCACAACTCCATCTATATCCTGATCCTCTGTCCAAGTAATGTCTGATTCTATTAACAAGTCATCTATATCTTCTGCTATGGTATTTCCAACAATCGTGAGGCTTGCAATAAACATTGACAAAATTAAGGTCACTATATGCTTCTTCATCACACTTCGCTCATATGCATACTCCATGAATAGTTCGGTTGTTTACTTATTTTTAACGATAGACTCTTTGACTTATTCATATTGGGAGTGCTATGGAAGCAGTCGAGTTTTTGCTAAATGTCTTTACAGTTTTGATATTATACGGCCCTGCATATCTTGCCAATACTGGTGCAATGTTATTTGGAAAATGGATTCCTGACGCAACCGGACTTCCAAAAATAACTATTGACCAAGGACGTAACTGGTATGATGGAAATAGGATATTGGGAGATGGTAAGTCATGGAATGGACTTTTAGGAGGCGCATTCATTAGTTCTTTATTGATGCTCATTTCTCATACGCTATGGGAAGGAAAATCATTTGAAAATTCAAAGCCTTTTATTGATCCATTGGAAATGGCTAACGAATCTGATTGGTTTTGGATAATGAATGATTCATTAGCAGCATGTATTCTCGGTTTTTCATTGGGAATAGCATGTTTAATAGGTGACTCATTAGGCTCATTCATAAAGAGAAGGAGAGGCTTAAAGAGAGAAGGAGATATTAGTTCAAAGGCACCAATTCTAGATACAATGCCTTTCGCGATATCAATTTTCTTATTTGGTTTCATACTATTCCCTAATCAAATATTAACTCAAGATGTTTTAGTAATGCCAATTATAATACTATTAATTATCACACCTTTAATCCACCGTTTGACAAATATTTTGGGTTATAGAATGGGACTAAAAGATGTGCCCTATTGATAATTGCATATATGTTCTTATTGTCCATTATCTTCCGAACATATGGGGTCATTAATGGACATACTAATAATAGGCAGCGGAGGAAGAGAACATGCTTTAGCAATCGGCCTCAGTGATTCTAAATCTGTCAAAAATATACATGTTGCACCAGGTAATGTTGGAACCTCAATAATTGCCCAAAATCATGACATAGATATATCAAATTCAGAAGAAATTCTATCTCTGTCATCTGGATTAGGCATAGATCTTGTAATTGTTGGTCCAGAAGCACCACTTGTTGAAGGATTAGCAGATTGCCTTAACAGTTCCGAAATTCCTTGTTTTGGACCTATCTCAAAATGGGCTAATTTAGAGGGCTCAAAGAAATATGCAAAAGAAGTAATGGAAAAATTAGACATCCCTACTGCTAATTATGTAGAATTGTTCGAAGTATCGGAAAACCATGCTATATTAGATAAATACAAGCCTCCATGGGTAATCAAAAGAGATGTCTTGGCCGGTGGAAAGGGAGTTACAGTTACCTCTTCAAAGGAAATGGCCACATCGTCAATAAATAATGCTATAGAAATTGATGGAAGTGTTCTAGTAGAGGAATTCATGGAAGGAGAAGAGGCTTCAATTCTGGTCATAATGGATGAATCAGATTATGTATGCTTGCCACCTAGTCAAGATCATAAGCGCCTAAAAGACAATGATGAAGGGCCAAATACTGGAGGGATGGGGGCTTATGCACCTGCACCAGTCGTTACTTCTTCAATATTAAGAAGAGTGGAAGAAGAAATTGTACAACCTATGCACTCATATCTAAAAAATCAAGAATTTCCCTACAGGGGATGCTTATATGTTGGAATAATGATAGATATTGATGGCGCACCAAGGGTGGTGGAATTTAATGTAAGATTTGGAGATCCTGAAACTCAAGTAACAATACCTCTAATTTCTTCAGATATCGGTGAACTATTTTTCTCTGCAGCAACAGGTAATCTTTCTAAAGTTGATGTCAATTTTCATAGTTACAGTTCTGCAACAGTCGTTCTGGCATCGAATAATTATCCTTCTAGGCCAATTATTGGAGACATAATATCGGGCAATAACGTTTCTATTGAGGAAGGAGAAATAAGGGCCTTTGTCCACTATGCAGGGACAGCAATTAATGCTGATGGAGACTATGTTTCATCAGGAGGAAGAGTACTCTCTGCTACTGGAATTGCACCTACATTAAAAGAAGCAGTAGAAGCTTCCTATCAAATTATAAATAATATTCAATTAAAAGACTCTCAGCACCGTTCAGACATAGCATTTAGAGCCTTTGAGAGATGAATGTAAAACCCCTTCTCGGCCTCATTAAGGGTGTTACTCCCACGAACGGTTAAAACAACCCGTCAATTCGCCGCGATGTTGAGCCTTGAGGCTGCAACACACGGTGATATAATATGGAAAAAAATGAAGAGGCAGCAAAAGGTAATTTCTTTTATCAAGATATTACTTCTGTTCCTATAATATTGGCTACATTAATGGTGCTATATTTTGGAATTAGTTTTGCTGTCAATGGAGATACAGGAAATGAAGGATATGCGAACGTCTTGATTCTACCTCTATCCGCTGCATTGGCATCGGTTATTGGTAGAATTAGCACATCTCTGCCACTTACTAAGTCTACTACGTACCAATCTTTTACTGTTTCATTTATTATAGTAATATTTGCTTTATTAATAGATTTCTTTGCTGATTTTAATAATAATTTATTCATCCTCACTTTTATAGGTGTTGGAATATTAACGATATTCTTATCTGGAGCAAAACGTATTGAAGAAACTAATCTACTTCTTTCAACTGTTATCGGCTTCCATCTTGCTATATCTTATGCATCCAGCTTAATCTTTGATCCGGGACTAGATATAGATTCTCAGAGAACTGATATTGGAATTGCTTTCATATCTTTTTGGTTAGCATCAATTTCTATAGGCTTCACCTTGATGGGACTATTGAGAGGAGTAGTAGATAAAGTTGGAATAAGTTCTTTGTTTGAAGAGATACCAATTTTTACTAAAAATAAATCATTTGTAATTTTTTCAAGTATAATATCTATTATCTACATCATTCCTCTATTCCAATATGATAGTTTTCAAAGTTTAGGGGTAATGTGGGCAGTTTCGACAAATGTAGTAATTTTAATTTATGCTTTTTGCTATTTTGAGAAATGGCATGTTCTTGGTTCAATGATTCTTGTTAATTGGTTCATCTTCACTATGGCCCATCTTCAAGAGATTGGTAACACTTTCTACCCAGATATATTTGAAGAAGAAAGTTTCACAGGAGCATTTTCTTGGTTCTTCATAACCTTTTGGCTGAATGTAGGTGCCATAACCATGTCCTCAAAAGGATTTTTTGGCGATATAGCACCAATGAGAAGTAGAAGTAAACTAAGAATGTGGTGGGATTCAAATTATTACTCAATTTTACTACCTCTTTCATTTGTTGTCGCCTTATCAGTTAGAGTTGTTTGGAATGTCATCCCTGCAATGAATGCTCCTGGTACCGGAACTTGGGACATGTCTGGTGGTTCTGACCCTTGGTACATGAAGCGTATAGTGGATTATATCTTAGCCAACAACAGCCATCTAATTTTTGATGCTGACAGAGCATATCCAATGGGTGCAATAAATCCTAGGCCTCCACTTTTCACGTGGTCTTTAGCATTAGGTGGTATGGCTTTATCATGGATTTTAGAGTCTGATAATACTGGAGAAATCGTTTGGTGGAGCATTGCTTCTTTGCCAGCTATTTATGGCGCTTTGGTAGTTTTTCCTGTTGCTGGGATTGCTAACAAAGTACACAGTAAAAAAGCTGCGATAATTACTGCTTGGCTAATTGCTTTGATGCCAGGGCACATAAGTCGCTCTACGTTCGGGATGGTAGATCACGATTCTTTTGCAATCTTACTCCTTTCATCTGCATTTTACTTCTGGATTAAAGCTATTTCCAACATGAACCAAGAACGTATGTTCAGAAAAACATCTCCAAATCCTCTGTATCTACTTTCTGGAATCAGAGAGACTTGGCATAGAAATCCTCAGGTAATGTCTAATGCAACTCTAGCAGGAATTTCTTTTGCTGTTATGGGTCTAGGTTGGAAAGGTTTCGTTTACGGGCCTGGAATATTATTCCTTGTATTCTCTTTACAGGTTTTCTTCAATCTATTCCGTTCTAAAGACAGTTTACAACTCACATCTGCAAGTCTTCAGATGCTTTTTACAACGCTTCTAATTCCTCTGCCATTCTATGCTTGGCCTGGGTTAAATTTAGTTCTGGATCCAAGTGGCTTACAACCATTATTTTACATAATCGGCTTTACATTCATCCTTGGTTGGACAACTTGTTCCTTTAGAGATAAGCCATGGTTACTTGTTCTAGGAGTTGGAGCCACTCTTATATCATTCATCTTAGCATTATTATTTACCCTACAAGAGGCAAATATGTATGCCGGTTGGGATATACTTTTCTCTGGTGGTTTTTACTTTGATAAAAATAAGATTTTTGGAACTATTGGTGAAGCACAGGCTCCAAGTAGGGGTGTTTTATTCGCATC
>PCAI01000038.1 GCA_002731195.1 Methanobacteriota archaeon
ATTTTACTGTCCGATATCAGCATCTCAATAATCTCCCAATATCCAAATAAATAGTGACAATATAGAACAAATTCCTAACCATGCAAAGAACCTTGTTGTGTATATTCTCTCAGTAAAATTGGATGTCCACCAAGTGATGATACTAGAAAAAGCTAAGATAAATAGCAAAAACTCACTTCCTTGTGGCAAAGAATCCAAAATGCACACCTATCTTCGTAATTTAATTGAATTAGAACATAAAGACTCTGCAAATTTTACTAATCTCTCATTTAACGCATTATCGATAATCTCTCCTTCTTCATTAAAGGTACTCTTTATGTTAGCCATTACTAATTGTTCAGGTATGGCCCAACCATGCATCCAGCGAACAGAAGTTCGCATGTGATTTAATGTCGTAGAATTAGGCTGACCTCCAAGAGTACTAATCAACCCGAATATTTTTCCAGATGTTTGATCAAAAGATAGCCAATCTATTGAATTTTTCATAACACCACTCATTGTACCATGATATTCGGGGCTAGATAATATGAATGAATCTACAGAATTAGCCATATCCTTGAACAACTTCACATTTGGATGATCCCAGCAACCATCTTCGCCTACAAAGGGCAATGGGTTTCTTTTATTATCCCAAATGACAACTTCGGCACCTAATTTGTTGCATTCTGATTTTACTAAGTCTATCATATGTCCATTTGCCGAGTCAAGTCCATAAGAACCGCATATTCCCATTATACGTATAGGTTCAGCCATATATGGCCCTGAAGAGCATATTTATTCAACCCATTCATTAATTACATTAATTATTGACCTCTTTCAATTAATAATCATAATAACATAATCAGAAAATGCTTATGCATAATGTGCTTGGCGAGTGTATTGTGGAAGATGTAGAACAGGCTTCTGAGGCCAATGTTATGGATCTGATTCAAGAAGCATTAAATCTCTACAATATGGGCGAATATACGGACTCTCTTAACATTTATAATTCCATTATTGAAATTGAAGAGGAGAATGTTAATGCTCTATATTCCATAGGCGTTATTAAGGCACATCAACAAGAAATTGATGATGCGATAAAATTCTTCGAGAAGGTTAATCATATAATGCCGAATCACCCTCCGACTGTAGCTAACCTATCTTATTTATTGGAAGAAAGAGAACCTGTTGAAGCCGCAGAATATGCTAAAATAGCACTAATCACTTATCCTGAAATGTCTGAACTAAAAAGAATATCTGAAATTGAGATAAGTGACCTAGAAACTAAAATAATTAATGAAAGTGTAGAAGAAGAGCCGTTACTTATTTCTAAACCAGTTATAGATGAAATTGAAGAAGATGTTCTGGACACATTAGTTTCATCAGAATTGACTGCTGAAGAAAAAGCCAGAGAATTAAATAACATGGGAGATTATATCGCTGCCGTAAAATCGTGGAAAGAAATATTAGAAATAAAGCCAAAATCATATGAAGCATGGTATGGACTATCCGAGGCTCTAAAGATGGCTGGACACCATGAAAAGTCAATCCAATGTAAAAATAGAGGAGATATTCTGAAGGAAGAAAAGTCTGGAATGAATGAGATAGAAATCTTTGAAGAGAATAATGAAGAGTTTTCTGAGAATCAATTAAATGATGAAGAGATAAATCAAAATTCCGTATACAATGAAAATGTAAATGTATCAATAGAATGGTATAACAAAGGGATAAACTTTCTCTCAGAAGAAAAAAGTTCGGATGCTTTAAGTTGCTTTGAAAAGGCCATAGGAGGATGCCCTAGAGAGGAAAAAGAATTGCGTGTTAGAAGTCAAAATGGCCGAGGCGATGCATTATACCAAATGGCAAAATACTCGGAAAGTATTCTAGCATATCATGCTGCAATATCATTAGAACCTTCATTGTTAACTGGTAGGACTCTATATAACATGGGTCAATCATATGCTTTTCTAGAATTATATGAAGACGCATTGAAATGTTTTGAACAGTCGATTAGTAGAGGATTAGAAAAAGATGGAATAGAAACATGTAAAACGCAAATCAATAGGTGTAAAATATTATTGAGAGAGCAAAATAAAAGGAAGAATAATTAATTTTCAGATTTATTAATTGTAACAATAACAGATTTACTGGTTGGAGTATTACTTTTGTCGGCAACACTATCTAGTGGTATTAACGAATTAGATTCAGGGAAATAAGTAGCTACATTATTTCTAGGTATTTCATAAGGAACAATAAACCATTTGTAAGAGGTCCTTTTTTTACCTCTGAAATGTGAAGTTATGTCAACCATCTGGAAGTCTGCTAGATTATTCTCCTTAATATCACTAGGATTCATAAAGACTATTCTCCGTCCGTTTGAAATGCCTCTATATCTGTCATTTAAACCATATATGGTAGTATTATACTGATCGTGTGAACGTATAGTCATCATTAAAAATTCATTTTTATTAGCCTTTTTACTATTTATTTCATGAGAAAAAAATTCTGCTTTACCGGATTTCGTGTTAAATGTCAGACTATCTCTTGGAGGATTTGGCAGATAAAAACCTCCATTTTTGCGTACCAAAGTATTATAATTATCAAAACCATCTATACAGGAACTTATCAAATCCCTTATATTGTCATAATTACTAGACAAATTTTGCCAATTAATTTTATTCCGATTAATTCTTTTTTCCAACGCTAAAGCGATTCCAGTAACAATAGCAACCTCGGATTTTAAACTGCCACTAGCAGGATTTGAGTTACCTTGAGAAGAATGTACAACTCCCATAGAATTTTCAACTGTTACGAACTGAATTCTCTCAGAAGTTTGATCTATTTCTGTCCTCCCAAGGCATGGAAGTATCAATGCTTTATTGCCAGTAACAAGATGTGAACGATTAGGTTTAGTTGAAATTTGGACGGTCAGCTTACAGTTTCTTAATGCACTTGCAGTAGCTTTAGTATCCGACATTGCAGATAAGAAATTGCCGCCCATTGAGATGAAAACAGATTTTTTTTCCTGCATTAATTTTACTGCTTCCACAGCATCTACCCCGTGATCCAAAGGTGCTTTTATTCCCGTATTTTCTTCTAAGGAATTTAAAAAATGTGAATTTGGCTTATGATTTATCCCAACAGTTCTATCACCTTGGACATTAGAATGTCCCCTTACAGGACAAATGCCCGCCCCCGGGCGACCAATATGGCCGCCAAGTAATTGTAAATTAACTATTTCTTGTATAGTAGCAACAGAATTTTTATGTTGTGTTATGCCCATTGCCCAACATACTATAGTAGATTTGGATTTAGATATTATTTCACCAAGTCTTTTTATATCTTCCATACTTACTCCGGAATGATTTGTAATATCATCCCAATCAGTTCTTCTTACTATATCTAAATAATTATCGAAACCGTTAGTATGCATTTTTATAAACTCTTTATCAAATGATTCAGATTCAATAACTACCTTTGAAAAGCCCCTAAATAAAGCCATATCGCCATTAATATTCACAGAAACATGTTCATCAGAAATATTTCTACCTGAGCCTAATAAATCTAAAGGCTTTTGAGGATGTTTAAAACGAATCATTCCTGTTTCCTTCAATGGATTAATACTAATCACCGAAGCTCCTGATTTTTTTGCATCACTTAAAGCTGAAAGCATTCTAGGATGATTTGTTCCTGGATTCTGTCCTATTACTATAATTAATTCTGCCTTATTAAAATCTTCTAGTTTTACAGTTCCCTTTCCAATGCCAATAGATTCTGACAATGCTACGCCAGAAGACTCATGACACATATTCGAACAATCTGGGAGATTATTAGTTCCAAACCATCTAGCCAATAATTGCCACAAGAATGCTGCTTCATTGCTAGTCCTACCTGAAGTATAAAAAATAGCTTCATTTACTTCACTTAAGTTTGAAAGTTCGTCGGCAATTAGCTCAAATGCTGCTTCCCAACTAATTTCATTATAATTCATGCTATTTGGCATTAAAACCATGGGATGAGTTAATCTTCCTCTTTTGTTAAGCCAATTATCTGATTTTTTAGATAAATCATCTATAGACCATTTCGACCAAAATTCTGGATTTGCCCTAAGTCTAGTACGTTCATCTGCTACAGCTTTTGCACCATTTTCACAAAACTCAAATCGTGATCGATGAGTATCAGGATCTGGCCAAGCACATCCAGGGCAATCAAATCCGTGAAATCTGTTTACCTTCGATAGATTGAAAATAGAAGAAATAAAATTATTGTCCATACTATGAGACAAAGATGCTAAAACACCGGGAATTCCTGCGGCTACTGACTTAGGTTTAGTCAATCTGGGAGGTAATTTTTCCAAGGGAGTGAGTTCATTTACCTGCTCCCTCATAGAACTTGACAAGACTAACTTGTACATCAGGCCTTTTGTTAAAATGTATGAAATTATACTATTCTTTTAGAGCCTGAAAAGATTGTTATCTTATTTTTCTTGGCAAACCCTACTAGAGTCATCCCATGTTCCAATGCTAAATCGATGGCTAAGGAACTTGGTGCACCTAAAGCAACCATTATAGGAAAACCGGCTCTCAATGATTTTTGAACTAGTTCAAAAGATGCTCTTCCCGAGACAACAACAATCTCATTCTTAACAGGTAAATAATCATTTTTTAATGCATTACCAATTAATTTATCCATTGCATTGTGTCTGCCAATATCTTCTGCAATTGAAATCAAAGACCCAGAATTATCAATTCTAGCACAAGCATGCGTCCCCCCAGTAGAAGAAAAAAAGTTCTGACCATTTTGTAATGAAGATATTGCATTGGAAATTGCTTCAATATTTACAAAAATGTTTTTTGATAACTCTGGCCCATGCATGTGGATTAAATTAGATATAGATTCTTTGCCGCAAATTCCGCAAGAGGATGTCATAGTTAATTTTCTGTTGTGTTCTTCTGGATTAAACGATACTTCATCTGATAAAATAACCAAATTATATTCAGAATGGTGTTGTATTTCTAATATATCTGATTCAGAACTGATTATTCCTTCGCTGTATAAAAGACCTCTTACAAGGTCGGAGTCTTCACCAGGAGTTCTCATTAATAATCCAAGTGAAGATTCCAAACCATTTTTATCTAGTATCTTTATCGATAATGGGGATTCAACAGATACTGTGTCATTTTCCCTTATGATAGATTTATTTTCTACTCTGACGATAGGCCTAGACTCAATGCCTTCCATGTTACTGCGGAAAGGTATAACGTTATGATTAATGGGTATGGACATTTAAACACACAATTGTTCAAATAACCCTTCTACTACAGAGGTATATGGGTTTGTTAGATGGTTCTGGTTTTTCACTACCGGTTTTTTCAGAGGTGAATGTTGTAGACGTAAAAATAGATGTTACTGAAACAGCAAAAAACGCAATGGAAAAATCAATGAAGGGAGATGAAAAAACACATGTATTAATCATTAGTGCAGAAGCAGGAGGATGTTCTGGATATTTATATGATATGAAAATAACAGAAGATCCAG
This sequence comes from Methanobacteriota archaeon, assembly GCA_002731195.1. Classification (GTDB taxonomy): domain Archaea; phylum Thermoplasmatota; class Poseidoniia; order Poseidoniales; family Thalassarchaeaceae; genus MGIIb-O3. The sequence goes on from PCAI01000038.1 coordinate 5,518, forward strand.
AGGATGAAAATTTTCAAAAAATAAAAGCTGGAGAAATTAATATCTTAATTCACAATAAAGATAGTGCCTTGTTAAATGGGATCAAGTTAGATTACAAAGATACCTTGATGGGAGGGGGATTTCAAATTGAGAATCCTAGTGCCGATCGTGAATGTGGCTGCGGACAATCATTTGGCTAAGGTGTTGAATATTCTTGATAGAAATATTCCTTCAAGTTTTTTTTATAATAACATATCTAGTTTTACTATAGTTCAAGGTAAAGATGCTCTAAAACACCTCGAGAGGATACTTACAACTAAAATTTCGAAAGTTGGAACTAATTCTAAACACGAGTCATTGATTTGCGATTCCAATGGAAGAATTGTAGATTATTTATCAATTTATATTATGGATCATAAAGTATTAATTGTTACTAATAATCATAAAGGTGACGAAATAAGAAGTAGATTGTCAAAAGGCATACCCTGGAATGAAGATGTAGAAATTCTTAATGGAGACAATAGCATAAAGAGAATAATAGTTTCAGAAAATGATCTTAATAAAATATTGGAAAGTATTGATTATTCAGTCGAGGAAATAGATGATTCTACATGGATAGAGGATGGAGATAATATCATTTCCATAAATAAAAGGAGTAAAGTTAAAACATTGGAATTATTATTGCCAAAAACAGTTTTAAGTGATATTATAGAAGAATATCAAAAGAAAGATATTAAAGAAATAAATGAAGAAGAGTGGAAGAAATTTCGAATATACACTGGAATGATTGATTTTAGTGATATAGTTGGGAGAATACCATTTGATGTTGGAATGGATGAATTAGTTAAAATGGATAAAGGGTGTTATCCGGGTCAAGAAATACATGCCCGCCTGGAAAGTCGCGGAAAACAAAAGAAAATACTAGTTACTCTAAAATCCGGAAAATTTCTCAAAGAAGGAGAATATAAAATTATAGAGGGAGGGAGAGTAATAATTACTACCGCATATAATGGTGGAAAAGAAGAATCGCTTTTCTTTGGCATAGTGCCTATAAAATATCTTAAGATGTCAAAATTATCTTTAATAAATGGAATAGAAATGAGAATAGAAAATGTAGTTAATTTTCGTTCCCTAAATGTTCATCATTAGCTAGCCACTCAGAAAGAGGCATCACTGGAGATAGATGTAAAGATCCTTTATCTCTAGTAAACAAGTATAATGTAGGCTTGAAAATAGTAATCATTTGTTTCTGGAAAGAATTTCGTACAGATGACCCTCTCAATCTGAAAAATATTAATTCTACAGTTATTCCAATAATAGTTGCAGTGTAAAGAACTAATAGGACGCTTATAGAAAACGCAACAGGATCGGCTAATAATTCATCTGTTCTTATTTGACCACCATACATTAATTGCCTTGATAATAGAAATACAAGCCCTACTCCAACCCATGGTCCCAACGCATTTTCAACAAATGTATCCATAGGGATTAGGCGTCTATTGGTTGGGTCAGCAAATACCAGTGAACTTGCTGTAGCGGCCCTAATAACAGAAATGAAAGATACTAAGAAGATATATACAACAGCACTAACTAACATTATATTCTTTGCACTAATTGGCATGTATGATATGATTAAGTATGTAAATAACCCTAAAAATACTGTTATTGGCATTCTATGTATCGATGCTAAGACTCTATCTAATTCTTTAGCGCCATCATCTAACCTAGGTATGCCTATAATTTCCCAACGAGTTAGTTTTTGAACTATTTTAGCAACCATAGACAATAGTGATTTTTCAATTAGTAGCCATTCTATTAGTCTTAAAACGGGCATCATAGGTAGTGTTATTATAGCCGCAAATAGTCCAACCAAGGGCCAAACAATTAGACTAGGGAAAAGTAAGAAGTGAGTTAATCTCAGAGGATGTAAGAGATCTGATTCAATGCGGGCCTGTCTGTCAGAATTTAAGTGGACTTTGCGTGCTTCAGCATCTAATTGGGAACGGTATTTACGAATGGGAATTCCCGCGTCCAGAACCCTTCTAACTTTCTCCCTATAGTCTTCTTGTTCTGGCTCCATACCTACCCACCATCGCCATGCAAAAGATACAGGTAGAGCAAGAATTACAGGTCCAAGTAAAATCAGAACGGCAGTAAAGAGTGACTCTAGTGATTCCGCCATATAGCCTCCTGAAGAAGACATAGTCAATAATAAAGCGGTTGAAATATATATTAATTGGGCTAATATAGACAAACTTCATTGAATAGGTATCATTAGAATGTAATATGCCCAGAATACTAATCAGTGATGGAATGGCAGATGAAGCAATTAGAGAACTTGAAGGATTTGGCCATGAAGTAGTAGAGAAGCATTATTCTCAAGATGAGTTGTTAACGGGTGTTTTAAATAATTATGACGCCATAGTGGTGAGGAGTGCAACTAAACTAAATGAAAAGGTACTATCAACTATAGATGTAGATAATGGTATTAAATTTATTGGGAGGGCAGGAGTAGGAGTGGATAATATAGACATTAAAGAGGCAACAAAAAAGAAGATAATTGTTTGTAATACGCCACAATCGTCTACACAAAGTGTCGTTGAATTAACTATAGGGCATCTAATTTCGTCAACGAGACATATTGTCAAAGGCGATAGGAAACTAAGAGAAAATATTTGGGCTAAAAAAGAATTAAGAGGTACGGAGTTAGCAGGAAAGAATTTAGGTTTAATTGGGTTTGGTAGAATAGCACAAGGCGTTAGTAAAGTTGCATCGGCGATAGGTATGAGAGTACACTGCTTTGACCCATTTTTGAATAAAGAAATTGCAAATGCGAATAATTGCATTATCCATACCAATGTAGATGATGTATTCAAAAATTGTACTCACATATCCATCCATTGTAATCTTAATGAGCACACATACCATTTAGTAAATGAAGAGAGAATTAACATGATGCCAGTATATGGCAATGATGGCAATAAATGCGGCAGACATATTGTTAATTGTGCCAGAGGAGGAATAGTTGATGAAGATGCAATATATAATGCCTTAAAAAATGGAGATTTATCATCTGCAGCACTTGATGTTTATGAGAAAGAACCACTTGAAAAAAGCAAACTATTAGAGTTAGAAGACTTTCATGGCAGTCCCCACATAGGTGCTTCCACCATAGAAGCTCAGAATAGAATAGGGAATGAAATGGTGGTTTTATTGAAAGATTTTTTTGATGGTAAAAGACCGCACTCAGCACTTAACTAAACTATTCTAAATTATGCATTTTTATTAAAGCGTCTGATAATAAATCGATATCTTTGGGTATTGATATGTCAGAAATGGGGGATTTTAATGAAATTCCTTTTTCCTTTTTTAGTTTCCATATAGAAGAATTAAAAGCAATTAACTTTGAAGAAATACTATCTATGCCGCCTAAATGATCAGGTATTATAATTACCGTATCGGGATAATCGTCTATGAGTATACTACTACTCCCATAAACAGTTGATGAAATATGATGGCAAAAAAATGGACAAATGGGAGTAAAAACAGTGATGATATCTTTTACAATCCTATGTAGCGTCCAAGTAGCAGATATATCATCAGAATATAACCTAGTTTTAGCCATTTCTAACCAATGGCTTGCAAATATTCCAGTGGTAAAATTCTTTATTGATTGAGCAGCATTATAAATATCTATTTCTGTCCAAGATTCTTTAATACTTTTCATGACTTTGGTGTATTCTGAAAGTATCCAAAAATCCTCTGGTAACAAATTATTTGGCTGAATGTCTAAATCTTCAGGAATGTCGAATTGGCTAGTAAACCTAGCAACATTGAAAATTTTAGTCAGAACACCAAAATATTTTGATTCTATTTCTTCAGGATTTATTTGGAAATCATCACCAACCTGAGCATCACAAGCTTTCCATAAACGAAAACATTCACTTCCAATTTTCTTAGCCTGTAGGTGGACTTTCTTACCATCTGGGCCTTTAATCTTCCATGAACCAGTCCTTCCTTCGAAACCACATTCTAATACTGAATTGGCATCAATTCCATTACCGATTGATTTGGACATTTTCCGGCCCCATGGATCCATTCCTAGGCCATCGATCCATATATTATGAAAGGCAGGTTTGTCGAGTAATAATGCGCTTTTTAACAATGTATAGTAGAGCCAAGTCCTTACAATTTCTTTGCCCTGAGGCCTCAATGCGGTCGGGAAAGACTTCTCAAATATGTCAGCATCTCCCAGATAACCAGAAACATATAAATTTGAGTTAGAAGAATCCATCCATGTGTCAAACACTTTTTCTTCTCCTTTTATCCTACCAAGATCGGAGGAATTTGGTTCATAAAGTCCCATAAAATCCCGTGTTACTCTATCGAGTACTTCGGAACCAGGAGGAGGTGAATCTTTCCAAGGTTGTACATAAATACCCGAAGGCGGTACAATGATTTTAGTACCATCTTCTGAATACCAGATAGGTATTTCTGTGTGATACCATCGTCTTCTACTAATGGGCCAATCTATTGATATTCCATCCATCCAGTCATGAAGAAATTGTCTGTTTCGTTCTGGTATAATACGACTTTTGTTAGATAATTCAAATAATCTGTCTTGGATATGAGTTTGCCTAACATACCACTCTTTAAGTAGAATTATTTCTACCGGATTATTTCCTCTTTCACTCACTGGTATTTCTTGCATATGATCTTTTATGTTGGATATTGAATTACTATCAGTCAATATTTCAATTGCTTTCTTACGTGCTTCTATAACTGAAAGTCCCGAAAGTGGACCTGCAATAGATGTCATTTTACCTTCAAGATTTATTGCCTGAAATGGTTTTAAATC
>PCAI01000039.1 GCA_002731195.1 Methanobacteriota archaeon
AATATAGAAACATCATTTTGATCTCCAAAGGAACAGACCATTAGAACGCCACTGCCAAAATCCATTTTTACAGAAGGGTGAGCGAGAATCTGTACAGTTTTGTGTCTATCATTCACTTCAATGGGTAAAGAAATATTTTTGCCAATCAAATCCTTATATCGAGAATCTTCAGGATGAACGACAACCACACCACAGGCACAAATCATTTCTGGCCTTGTAGTCGTGATGATTATCTCTTGGTTATCTTCAGTAGTCCATTTAACATCACATAACTTAGTTTCTCTTGTAATTCTCTGAACTTCAGCATCCGCTATTGTAGTTCCTTCAATAGGATCATAGATATTAGGACGCAAATCCTCTACAATTTCTCCTTTCTTAAATAAATCAACAAAAATTGATTGTGTAACGGACCTGAATTCTGAAGAATCAGTATGATATTCTTTATCAAAGTCACAGGATAGTCCGACTCTTTTAGCAGTATGTTTCATTTCTCTGGTGTATTCTTCTATAGTCTCTTTACAAAGTTCTAAGAAATTACTCCTGTCAAATGTGCGCATCTTTCTGCCCATCTTTTTTTCTACAGTAAATTCTATATTTATCCCATTTCTATCAACGCCCCATGGAAAAAAAACCTCTTTACCAAGTAATCTTTGACTCCTAGCTATAACATCAATCATACTATATTGTGCTACTGCACCTATGTGCCATGTACCACTAGGATATGGAGGAGGTGTATCTATGATAAATATCTCTTTTGAACTTTGAGGATTGAATGAATATGCATTTCCTATATCATCATAATGATTTTGCTGAATTTTTTTTTCTAAATCTATAGACCATCTTTTTTCAGAAATTTTCGGACTGCTCATTGACTACCCTCCTATAATATGATGTGGCGAACTATGTTACTCTTGACCGTTGCCAATCATTCATACAAAATATAGTGCTTTTTTGAATTGAACGTACGAGAGGTTGAAGTTCTTAGTTCATACACGTGCCATTGAGTGACATGGTTGTTGGAAGCGATGGCACTAGTTCAAGGAAAAATAATCTCAAATATTTTATTAACAGTACTAAGAGAAAATTTAGATATTTAACGCCAAATAAAGCATTAACTATGTTTCCAGCAATAACAGTAATAATATGTTTATTAGTAACAGGTTTTTTTACAGTGCATTCTGGTGTTAATGATTGTAGAGACGAGTATAAACCATCTTGGTGTAGCGAAGAAGGAGCATTAAATGTAAATGGAGAAATGGAAGTTTATTTACCAGAATCAACTGATCCTCTTAGTTCAAAAAATCTACTTCAGGAAGTAGGAGAAAATTGGACCACTAATATTATGGTAGTTTACGTAGAATCAGAAGATTATAATGTAACAGATACAAGAATTTTGAAGGAAATTGATTTGATTGAAAAAAGTGTCAACAATATCAGAAATGATGGTGGAAATGAAGATTCTATTGTCTATGTTTTATCAATATCAACAGTCATTAAAGAAGTTAATTCTAGTGCTGGGAGAGTTGTTAAAGCATTCTTTAATGGAGTTGCTGATGCTACTGGAAATGAAGAATTTTCAGACAGTATAAATCAAACAATAGATGAACAATCAGATATTATTGGAAATTATGCCATTCCTGAAGAACAAGATCGAGTAGATAGAATACTAGAAGAGATGCCACAAAATGCATTAGATAAATTAGTTAGAGATGTAGGTACATATGATGCAGCTGGGAATTTAGTGAATGTTTCTGCTAAACAATGGAATAGAGCTGTCATAATAATTGGGATTTCAGATGATCTAGATACCAATAATGATGGAATTGATGATGTGTCAATACCGGATATTATTGAGAAAACTCAGATTAAGATAAATGAATTGTCGGTAGAAAATAGTTGGGAAGAAAAGAATCTTAGTATGACATTAACAGGGCCCGTTCCTTTGACAAATGCCATTACTGAAGAATCATTCAAACTATTCTGGACAGTGTTTCCTATTGGAGTAGTTGCAGTAGCAGGAGGTTTATTCATATTCCACTGTGATTTATTGCAAACAGGAAGAGTGAGGTGGGTTCAAGGAATAAAAACTGTTATTATTACAGGATTACCTACATTATGTTCTGTTTGGATAACATTAGGGGTAATAGGATTCTCAGATTATGAAGTTACTATGACTGTAATTATTGTAGGTCCGATTGTTCTAGCCTTGGGCGTCTCATATGGGCTACATATTACAAATAGGTATGCAGAAGCAAAAGGCACTCCAGAAGAAAAAATTGAAGAAGCATTGAGTTCAACCGGAAAAGCTGTTTTCCTTTCTGCAGTTACTACAATAATAGGATTCATATCACTTGTTTTTACACCTATGAGACCAATTCAAACTGTAGGTTATTCTCTAGCAGGAGGGATAGTTATAGTATATATGATGACTATGTTAATGGTCCCTAATTTAACATTATTATTGGATTTGAAAAAGCCATCACATCCACCGCCGAAAGTATTCGTTTCTACAGTGAATGTACCAGTAAATTGGACAAAGGCGAGTCTGAGTATATTCTTACTGCTAATGTTAATTTCTGCTGGAGTATCTAGGCAAAACATAGAAGAAAATATTGATCTTTTGGATATGGCCCCTGAAGAAGTTGGGGCTGTTCAGAAAATGAAAGTTTATTCTGATGAATTTGAGTCAGGTCAACCTGGATTTATACTTGTTAAAGCACCCATAGGAGCAGAACCCTCTTTTTCATTTACTGCCGAACACCCCTATGCTAATTTAGAAGGGATTGAAAATCTTGAGACAGAATGCGATAGAATATCTAATACCACTGCAGTTTCAATAGTGTTTTTGATGAAAGCTATAGCTGTTGGAGTGAATGTATCTGGAACTCCGATATTAGATATCTTAGATAATTCTCCTGTCCCTCTACCAACAGCCATTCAAGAAGCAGCAGAACTAATATTTGATAGAGAAGCATCAGGAAATGTATCCTTTTGGGCTGCATTAGATACATTAGATGCTCAAGAAGATGATGGAGGAAGGCAAGTGCAGAATTTCTTATTATATGTTTTTTACAATAGCCTAACTACTGAAATGAGAGAATTATTCATATCTTCAGATTTCTCAAGAAATTTAATTTATGTTGACATGCCATTTATGGACAGTAAGACCACAGCAGTTGCTGTTACACAATTAAATCTGAAAACAGAAGCTGCTGGGAAGAATGAGAACTCTATTGATGCTTCAAATCTAATTGGTGTTGCACCAATAACGATAGAAATAAATGAATTAATAGTGGGCTCGCAATGGGATTCATTATTCTTTGCTTTGGCGTTTACAGTTATTACTCTTGCATTAGTTTTTAGAGACTTAAGATATGCAGTTTTGACAACAGTACCTGTCGGATTTACGGTTGGTATGCAATGGATTGTTATGGACTCAAATGGAGTTCCGCTGAACTTAGTTACTGTGATGATAGGATCAATTCTAGTTGGTGTTGGAGTAGATTTTTCCATACATATTGCAAATAGAGTAAAAGAATTAGGAGGTAATCTTGATGCAATTAAAACAGCATGCGCTAGCACTGGAATGAGTTTGGCAGAAGCAACTACTGTTACTGCTATGGGAATGTCTTGTGCATTTTTTATTCCGATACCAGCAATTAAACCATTCGTAGCAGTCATAATTGTACTTTTAATCGTAGCTGCTCTTTCTGCATTACTTCTGCTACCTGCAATTTACTCCATAATGGTGAAGACAAATTGGGGATTGACAGGAGGAGTTCAAAATATGGTAAAAAGTGCTGGCCTCAGAAGGGCTGTTGCAAGAGACGAAATAGATGCTTTGGATGCTTCTTTGATATTAGGAACCTCAGAAGACGCATGGTAATTACCAACATTAATGTATATTACTTGCTGAGGAATAAATATGACAAAATATTGGCTTATGAAAAGCGAGCTCGATGTGTATCCTTGGGAAAAATTAGTTAGAGAAGGACAAACTCATTGGGATGGAGTCAGGAACTATCAAGCTAGAAACATAATGAGAGATGAAATGAAAAAGGGAGACTTGGTATTATTTTATCATTCAAATTGTAAACCCCCTCATATAGCCGGAATAGCAAGAATAGTCAAGGAATCATATCCGGACTTTACTTCGTGGGATTCCAAATCTAAATATTTTGATCCCAAATCTACACCAGAAAATCCTAGATGGTTTATGGTCGATATAGAACCGTTGGTGGAAATTAATAAAATTGGTTTACCTGACTTAAGAATGAATCCTGCCTTAGAAGGAATGCCTCTACTAATGAAAGGAAGTCGTCTATCCGTACAACCTGTACCAGAAAAATATTTTAGTGAAATATGTGAAATAAGTGGAATAAAAAATATCAAAGATTTGTAGTGGGCATGTTCTCGGTGGACGTACGTTGCCAAAGATGTTGATACATCAGTCTCCTCAGCCCCGCTATCCCAAGGCATCCAGAATCCCCAGTCGGGTTGCTCGCTTCCGCGCCTGACCTGGTTCCCGGGCATGAGAAAGTAAATACTTCCCTCCGGAAGTATGTCCAATCAACCTGGATCTCTTGGGGGCGAAGCGTCGACGTCAACCGATGAGACATCAGAGGCTCGTCTACGCCGCCCTCGAACTTCAGGCCACCATTATCGACGATTTGTGGAAAATAGAACACGTCAACGCTCCCCCTAGCCCGTACTAGGGATAAGCCCTTCACCTATCAATTAATCCATTTAATTAATTTTCTACTGTTTCATATTTGGAAGGGCAGCCAGTTATAATCTCAGAAGCTTGGATAGTCCATGAATCGTTTATTTTGACTAATTTTCCTTTGATTGCAACAGGCAATCCTTCTTGGAATCCTTCAGGAAGTGAAGCTGCAGAATAATCAATTATTAATTTATGACTTATTCCTGATAAAGTAAATGAATTTTGCTCTGAGGAAAGGCTCTGATTAAGTACGTCCCCCCTAAGAAATAGAAATTCATTTTCATAATTATTTGGATTCTCCATGACTTCATCGACAGAGTATTGAATTTCAGGTTCAACCGAAATTAACATTAGTAAAAGTAAAGATGACATGGCTAGTGAAATTATTATTAATTTCATTTTTTTACTAGCTACCATGATATACAACTCTGAATATTGGTTTACTTATGCTTGTAACCTACTGCTTCTGAAATATTACTAAAGCCTTGTTCAATGCGTTTCTCTTTTATTCCCTTAACTATTGAAGAAACAACTGATGGCCCTTGAAAAACCAAAGAAGAATATAATTGTAATAAAGAAGCCCCAGAAACTATTGACGACCATGCAGTATCAGGAGATTCTATACCTCCAACGCCGATTATTGGTATTTTTCCTTCTGTATGATTAAAAATTAGTTCTATTACTTCTTTAGATCTATTGTGAAGAGGACGTCCGGATAATCCTCCTTCTTCAGAAAAAACACGTCTAGATTGTGTATTAATCGGGTTTGGCTTTTTTATTGTTGTATTTGTTGCTACAAAACCATCTATATTATTTCTAATAGCAACATCGACTGTATCCAATATCTGATCATTTGTTCTATCGGGAGACAATTTCAGTAGTATATTCTTTTTCTCACCTATTTTTCTAACTTTATTACATTCTTGGAGTATAGAATCTAGGTATTTTTGTCCTTGTAATTCCCTCAGATTTGGCGTATTAGGAGATGAAACATTTAATACAAAAAAATCTGCATAATCCCATAAAATTTTCAGTGTTTCATAATAATCATTGGGAGAATCATCATTTGAAACTTTACTGGAACGGCCAATATTTGCAGCAACAGGTATACTAGGCCAGTTATTTGATGTTTTACGGATTAATAATTTATCTTTTATTGCCATCGCTCCGGGATTATTAAGGCCCATTCTGTTTACTAGTGCATTTTCTTTATTCGCCCTAAACATTCTCGGTTTTGGATTGCCTTCTTGAGGAAATCTAGTTATCCCCCCATATTCTCCCCATGAAAATCCCAAAGATGGCCAAGAAGATAATACATCGGCGCCTTTGTCAAAGCCAGCAGCTAAACCTAGAGGATGTTTGTACAAAGTATCGAATACTTGAATAGGCTCCTCAGGAGCAGCATAAGTAGAATTAAGAATTCTCTGCCCAATGCCTTTTTGACCAAATTTATTAAGAAGATTTATGCTAATTTTATGAGATTTTTCCGAACTTAATCCCTTCAATAAAGGGAATATTAGAGTTCTGTAAGGGAGGCCCATTGTTAACCCGAGAAGGCAATATTCTTCAATAGTTGTGCATCATAGATTCATTATGGGCTTATCTACTTATGATTTATCCCTCTGGGAAATATCAAGAAGAGCATTGAGGTCAGAGAAATTAAGATTCTCTTTCGAAAGAAAAACAAAAATCGATTTACAAAAATTAAGCAATGCAATTTCTGATTCAGCGCCATCAATAATAATTGAAATGGAGAAAGATGAAAAAATCACAGGAGATCAAATAATAATCCGCAACAATGGAAAAATCATTGGTTTGATTAGTCAATCTGAACCAAGAGATACAGATTGTCTATGGATTCCTAATGAAATAAATAAATTCTGGAATGATTTCGAAAAAAGAGTTTTACATTTGGTCGAAGCAGGATATCCGGGTTGTATAGGATGTGGTGGCCCTGGGTCAAATAATGAGTGGGATGAAGAACAGAATAGAATAGAATTCCGAGAACTGAGAACTAAATGAATACTGTTTTAACAATAATGTTTAGTTACTCACATTTATACATAGAATATTATTCGAGTATCAATAGTGAGTACCATACTTACGGACGGTGAAGTAATTTGAAATTAATGATTATGGAATCCGGTGCAAAGGCTAAGACTGTCAAAAAATACCTAGGCAAGGGATGGATTGTTGATGCTTGTGGAGGCCATATAGATAGGTTGCCGTCGAAAAAAGGTGAAAAAGATAAAAATGTTGCAATGTGGGAATCGGATTCTGATAAACTCCCCGAGGTTCCATGGACATCAGATAAATCTAAGAAAGATAAAATCAAGAAAATAATTAAAAATGCAAAGTCGAAGAATGTTACGGAAGTATTTATTGCAACAGATCCAGATAGAGAAGGAGAATTTATCGCTTGGAGATTAAGTGAGGTCTTTACCAATGAAGGATTTACCAATCAAAGAAGAGTCGTATTCAATGAAGTTACAGAAGAGTCGGTCTTAGAAGCCCTGAATAGAAATGATGAGATAGATTTCAAAATAGTTGATGCAGCTAAAGTTAGAATGTTTATGGATCGTTTAATTGGTTGGGAATGTGTTAACGTAAGTAGGCGATTGGGCATTGGATCTATGGGACGTGTACAAACCCCAACATTGGGCTTTATAGTCGAAAAAGAACTAGAAAGAGAAAGTCACATACCAAAGAAATATCATAGTGTTAATTTTGATTCTGGCGGAGTTAGATTCAGAATTAGATTTCATGAAAAAAATGATGAGGGTGCTTGGATAGATGATTCTGGGAAAAAGCCTAAACATTTTCCAGATAGGACATTTGACTTAGATTTGGCCAAAAAATCGATTAATTTTTTGAAAGATAATGGTAACATTAAACTAACATCTATTAACAATAGCAAACAAAATAGAAAACCGAAACCACCATTTACTACAGATACATTGTTACAAGCATCTAATTCTTCTTTGGGGTGGTCTTTACAGAAAACAAGTAATCTTGCTGGTGAATTATACAACAAAGGGCATATCACTTACATACGAACAGACTCAACTAGAACTAATAAAGATGCAAGAAAAGAGATAAAAGAATACATAATAAAAGAATTTGGTAATGGATATATTGGCCAAGGCGTATTAGGAACTGATGCTAAAAAAGATTCTGCAAATATACAAGATGCACATGAAGCGATTAGACCAACTAGGCCTAAAATAAGAGAAATATCAGAAAAAGATGCTGATCTGAATAAATTGTATAGATTGATTTGGTCGCGTTTTGCAGGGAGTCAAATGTCTGAATCTGTTCGTGAGAATAGATCAATAAAAGCTGTTACGGAAGGCTTGAGCAAGGAAATTACAGGAACAGTTTCTTGGAGAATTCACTCAGGATGGGAAGAAGTATTTCGAGAATACCATGGAGAAGTAAGGACTAAGCCTCCAGAGAATAAATTAGAAGTGGGTGAAGTGTGGTCATTAGATATAAAAAAGGATAATCCAGAACTCATAAGCGAACAAACTAAACCGCCAAGAAGATACTCAGAAAGCTCCATAGTACAGGAAATGAAAAGAGCAGGAATTGGGAGGCCATCCACCTATGTTTCTATGGTTCAAAGGATATTGGCTAAAGGTTATGTTGAAAAAAATAATGGATCATTAATGCCTACTGAGGATGGTAAGAGATTGTGGTTAGAAGTAGTTCCACTTTATAATAATCAATCGAAAAAAGTCGTTTTATTTAGTACTCAATTTACATCAGTAATGGAGTCAAAACTTGATAATATAGCCAGTAATGATGATAACTCTTCAGAAATATGGCATGAATTTGTTAAAGATTTTTATGATATCCATAATAAAGCAGACAATGACTCTAAGAGAATTCCTTCTGCAAAACAAGTCAAACTCCTAAAGGATCTATTGAGTAATATAAGTAAAAAAGAACAAGATAAGATTTTAGGAGGCCGAAGTATTGAGACATTAAATAGGCAAGAAATTAAACCGATAATAGATGATGCAATTAATCTATCTGGCCCGAGAAAAGCAAGTAAAAGACAAATTGATTTAATAATTAAAAAATGTGATCAACTAAAAATAGATTTAGATAATCTTCTGAAAGAAAATGATTTAGAAGACTTAGAAAATTTGACAGGAGGATCAACTGGTTCTGCGAGTTTGATTATAGGGCAATTAATAGAAATCGATGGGAATGGTCCTGCTACAGAAAATCAAATTAAAGCAATAAGAAATATATCCAAATATCTAGAAATTAAAATAGAAGATGCTATGGCCATTGTAAAAACTACTACAATAGAAGAAATAAATAAAAAAGATGCTAGTGAGTTAATTGGTAAGTTAAAGAAAATGAAGAAGAAAAAATAGGTGTTAATATGATATATGATTATGATGTTGTAGTAATTGGTGCAGGACCGATTGGTGGCTATTTATCAAGAAAATTATCGGAAAACGGTCATTCTGTGCTTTTAATAGAAGAACATGCAGAAATAGGGAGGCCTTTTCAATGTGCAGGATTAGTTAATCCTGGCGCTATGAGTAAAGTAAATTTAGAAAATACTGCACTTACTAGAATTTGGGGGGCTAGACTTCATAGCCCTTCAGGTACTTCAATAGAAATAGGAGATCCTGGGATAACAAGAACTTGGTCTGTGTGTCGAAAATTATTCGACGAGCAAGTCATCATACAGTCCGTTAAATCTGGTACTGACTTGTGGCTTTCTAGTAATCCTTTATCTGCAGAGATTAAGAAAGATTGTGTTGATTTATTAATAAGTTATAATGGAACGGAGCGTAAAGTTAGAACAAAATTGCTATGTGGAGCAGATGGAGCACATTCATGGGTCAGGAGGAATTTTAAAATGGGCCGACCTAAAGAAATGATGATAGGATTACAAATAGAAGTTACCGGGTATAAATCAGAAGAAGGGCGTTTGGAGTTATTTACAGGCAATAATATTTCTCCAGGTTTTTTCTCTTGGGCGATACCTTCCGGAGAAACAACAAGAATTGGAGTGTGGAGTAAGCCACAGTTGCTAGGAGATAAATCGTGTGAGTATTTTCTAGAGCAATTGATGAATAATTCTCCTTGGAAAGAAAGATTTTCTGAGTGTAAAGAAGTTGGAAGGTTCTGCGGCCCTGTTCCAAGCGGAATTTTGAAAAAACCGATGATAGAAAGAGTAGCATTATTTGGAGATGCTGCTGGAATCTGTAAACCAACCACCGGAGGAGGAATTGGACCCGGTTTTAAGCAAGTAGATATCTTAGTTCCATTACTTACTAAGGCGATTATAGACAATGACTTATCTAAAAGTAAAATGACAAAGATGGCTTTAAGTCTTAATGAAATGAAAAGAAATCATAGGAGAAAAAAAGCGTTAAGAGATGCTTTCTTGACTGAAGTAAGTGAGGATGAATTGGATGTAATTTTTGATATTTGGTCTAGACCAGAGGTAATTGAATTGATAAATGAAATAGGAGATATAGAAAATCCAATTCCATTAGGAATGAAGATGTTAAAAGATGTTCCAGAATTTAGAAAGTATGCAAAGAAAGCCGCTATGGCTATTTTATGGGGATAGTATATGAATAAATACATCCAAAGAATAAGATATCCTCCCTTTGAATATTCACATATGAATGCAGAGAAAGTTCCTTTGATAGAAGTAGTAGTTGAGTCTGAGTGTACCCTAGATAATGAGTTTAAAATAGGTAAAAAAGATTCTTGGTATGTAGAATGGAGTAATTATAAACAAGAAGAAAAAATACCAAAAATAGAATGTGAAGTAAAAAAAGAAGTATTACCGTTTTTAATGAGAACTAGAAATGGATGGTACATTAGCCCTGATCCATTGCATTTACTTTCGAGAAGAATCATTGCTCCAACAGTATTGATACTGATACTATCAATATTGATACATGCAACAGAACCGGGATTATTAGAATTAGGAATAATTTCCAATTCTTTTGCTGGATCTTATCGTTTTGGGCCATTAGATTATCCTAAATTACTATTATTTTCATTCCCTATTTTCTTACTTCCCTTATTTTTTAGGATGATTGCGAATATGAGAGATATTTATAGACAAAATGAATTTGTCAGAAATCCTCTGAAGCCTCCAGAAATAGATATAGAAAAAGATGTTAATAATATTAGTATAAGTATTAATAGCGTACCAGAAAATGTTGAATTAGTAAGAGCTAGATTACAAGTAGGAGTCGCCGTTCCAGAACGAGAAAAGGTTTTGATGGCACTTGGCAGAAATGAAGGAGAACAGCCTGCTCCCGGAATGTCTACTAAACCCCCAGAAAAAAGGGTAAGTACAGGAGACGAAATGGGGACTGGAGTTGGTGAAGCTACGCCTATGACTGTCCCCCATAGAAGATCGTTGATGTTAGAGTCTTTGAGGGTTTTAGACTCTGGTGATTGGGTCAAAATCAGCTCTAATCAGAAAGAAGTAGGACTTTCTGGACCAAAAGAATGTTGGCCTAGTTCAATTTATTCTTCATTAATAACAATCCACTGGGAATTAATTATTGAAGCTTTGAAAGGTGATGGTACAAAAATTAAATGGGTGAGGCCAATAATAATGAAATCTGAAGAAAGGAGTATTGATATACCGACGTTACCAGTTAGAAGTGGAAGAATAGAAATGGCAGACTACTAATTTTGGATTGGAATTAAAGCGGAAATATTATCTTCTGAGATTAAATTAGTTGGTAAAATTTTATATTCTGAATTACGTTTCTTAGGAATGAAACCTGCACGAGAAATTATCTTCTGTAGTTCTAATTCATTTGCTTCAGTCTTCTCTGTTCCAGAAGCAGAGACAACATTTTCTTCCATCATTGTTGATCCAGCATCATCTGCTCCGGCGAAAAAAGCCATTTGTGCTATTCCAAGTCCCATAGTAGGCCATGATGCTTGAATATGATTTATATTGTCAAGAAATAATCTAGAAACTGCGACATGTCGTAAGTATTCTTGAGGGCCTGCCCCTAACTCTATCCTGTTTTTTCCTTTATTCCTCTTCCCGAA
>PCAI01000040.1 GCA_002731195.1 Methanobacteriota archaeon
AGATTACTGCAGACAATAGAGGAGTTTTTGCAGCAGATGAGGGAGAAATATTGTCCATACGTGGATGGGCAAGTGATTCTGTTAACGATATCAATAGCCTTCAGTTTTCATGGATGCCGGATGCTGAAAATAATCCTGATATTAGTTATTATCATGAAGGTAGTGAGAGTATAATAAATCATAGTTATAATTATACAGGACTTCAATTAGCAACTCTACAGATAATTGATGATGATGGCGCTCCTTTAATTTTTGATAACGGACAAGAAGTACTGATAATTCCAATTGAAATATCCAATATTAATCCCTCAATAGTATCTTTGAATCAAAGGCTTCCAGTAGAAGAAGGGGAAGAATTAATTTTTGATGTAGGAGTTTCTGATAGTTTGAATGATATAGCAAGTTTATATTCGTGTTTTGATATAGATCCATCATTAGACTCTGATTCATCCGGTTTGAGTGATGATGATTGTGATTTTAATTCAAATTATATGTCGTATACATGGGAAGATGCTAGTAAAGTTCCGGAATATATCATATTCCATGTGAGTGATGATGATAATGCTTCAGCAAGTATAGAAATAGAAATAGATGTTAGGAATGTTAGGCCTACTGCAGTAGCAGAACCTGATTCAATAAATCCAGTTCAAGGTAATTTCATTTCATTGAGTGCGAATGGGACAATTGATTCAGAATATGACATTGAAAATATGATATATCACTGGGATATTGACATATCTGTAGACTCCGATAATGATGGTGATCCAGCGAATGATGTAGACATGCAGGGAAGGTGGGTGCAAGTTATTTACGATACTGAGGGAATGAAAAATGTCAAATTAACTGTTTATGATGAGTCGGAAAGTAATTCTGTCTACATGGTTGTTGATGTAGCAAAGGCTCCATTTGATTTCAAAACAAGTTTTAAAGAAAATTCAGCATCTATTTTACTAATTGTCTTGATTGGTATCGCAGGAATAGTTTTGGCACAGAGATATCAGGAAAGTAAAGTAGTAGAATCTGAAAAAAAAGAGGTCCCTATTTCAATTGATCAATTATTCGATGATTCAGAGCTAAAAACTTCAAAGGAAGAAAAAATAGGGAATGAAGTCAAAGAAGAAACTGAGAGTATGCCTTCTGAATCTCTTAACCAAATAAATTTTGATAAATTGGAAGAAGATAAAATAGCCATAAATGAGATTCTAAGTGATGAAGACATCGAAGCACTCTTTGAGGAGTAGTGTCTCCGACTTAATTATGGTTAATCTCTTTCGCCTTTTGGGATTGCCAAATCCCAACCCTTCAAACCCACCTAAAGAGATAAAATATTCTAGAGGAAAAAATAAATCTAGAGAAAAGAATAGTATGCTAATATTATCAGATATACGCATCTCTGAAAGAACAAATCGGCTGATGGCCAAACCAAGTCGTAAAGTGATATATCTAAAACCAGATAAATTACACCGATTACACCTGAGTGGGATGGGGCAAGAATTGGCTAAAGGGAATATGTTATTAGTCGACCTAGGGGGTTTGATACACATGCCCAGTCAGACTGCAAAATGCAACCGAGAAGTTAACCAATTAGCTGAAAATAATGGCTTGATTGCATTTGCTTTGAATGATTCTGATACTTTAATAATGATTCCGGGTTCAAAAATGCGTGTTGACACTAAGAAACATATTCTTGGACTATCTGAATTGAAAAAATCGTGAATTATTTTTTCTCGCCTGGCTCATAAGAGACCTTATCATCTTCAAGCCATGAGTCTAATTCCTTAGACGTGACCTCTTTTACCGTTATTTTCATAAAATCTCTATATGCCATCCATTTTTCAATTTCTTTAATGTCATCTCCTCTTTTTTCCTTACGAACTATGGAAGCATCAGAGTAGATAATGCAATGTTGTAAGAATTTTGTAACTAATTTTCTTTTTTCTTCTATTTTCATCACGCAACACCTAGATCTAACATTAATTTCTCCACATGTCCTTTTGCCCTAACGCCATATTTCGCCCATGCAATTAAACCATCCTCAGAAATAGCAAATGTAGACCTCAGGCAACCCATGTATTCTTTTCCATACATATTTTTCATCCTCCATGTGCCATATAATTTATGAAGGTCAGAATCTTTATCTACAACTAAATCAAATGGCAATTCAAATTTGTTAGTAAATTTTTCATGGCTAGTAGCAGAATCTGTAGAAACTCCTATCACTTTCCATCCAGTTTCTTCAAATCTAGAAAAATTATCACGGAAATCACATGCTTCAATAGTGCAACCCGGCGTATTGTCTCTTGGATAAAAATACAAAATAATACCTTTGTTCTGATTGATAATTTCAGATAATTTTATTTTTGTTCCATCAGTAATTATACATTCAAATTCAGGCGCTAAATCTCCAACAGATAGTTCCACTACTTCATCCATAACAATGCGTAACGGGCATCACACATGAAATCTAGTTTTTCCCGATCATTGAAGTCACTCGTACAGAAGATGGTTTGTCAGGAGGATCACTAAATCCAAAATTAATGGAGTCGGAAAGTTTTGAAATATCTCCAAAGGGTTCTTGTTTATATTTAGCAAATCCTTTTTTGACCCATGAAATACTTCTCACCATATACCATTCTTTCATATTATTATTTGTTCTACCATAAGTCTTTGTACCGAAAATTAGATTGGCAAAAAAATATTCAACACTTGAAATAAACCATCTAGGGCGCTTAAATGGGATGGGGAAACTCCAACCCCACTCTAAACAAACAAACAAATCTTCGGATTCTATTTCTATTTTGTTTTTATTTCTTTTAACATTTAATGGGGCAATTATTACTTCTTCGAAAGAATAAATATTGGAAACATAATTTGCACATTCTATTGAAGAAGAAACTAGAATTCTTTTTCCATCTGGCCTTGCCCACATTATATTGGTAAAACTCCCAAGAGGAGAATGTAACCAATCTCCAATAACTATTCGCTCCCCAGAAGAGAAAGCCGAAGACGTAATCCTACCTTCAAAAATATCCATATCTTCACTTTCTTGATTCTAAAATAATTTGTTTTTTGGTTGCTGCCCATGAACATATCAAACAGTTACTCAGATTATGCCTTAAGGCTGGACAATGTTCTCTTCCAAAGTATATTATTTGTAGATGCCTTCGGTTCCACGTATCTTGAGGGAATAATTTTTTTAGATCATTTTCTGTTTGGGCAACGGATTTTCCTTTTGACAACCCCCATCTTTTGGCTAATCTGTGAATATGTGTATCTACAGGAAATGCCGGTAAACCAAATGCCTGTGACATTACTACACCTGCAGTTTTATGGCCAACACCTGCAAGTGATTCAAGAAAATCCCATTCGGGTTTTATTATTCCTCCACTGTCGATAATTTGTTCAGCCATTTTTTTCAAATTTTTTGCTTTCGTTGGTGCTAAACCAACCTCTCTGATAATACTTTGAATTTCGTCTACTTCTAGAGAATTCATTTTGATAGGAGTGTTTGCTACTTCAAATAACTTAGGAGTTACTTGGTTGACCTTTTTATCAGTAGTTTGTGCAGAAAGCATGACTGCAACAAGAAGAGTATAGTCATCACTATGATCCAATGGAATAGGTTGTTCCGGGTATAATTCATCCAATAATTTGCCTATCTCATTGGCTTTCTCAATCCTACGCATTCTACTCCCTCTGATCATCTTTAATGCCCAAAATAAATGCTGTAATTAGACATAATGCCGGTATTCCATAACAAGGGCCATACATAAATTCCCCTCCTTCCATTGAGTCTGAAGTAGTGCCCCCTAATGCAATATAAGAAATCAAACCTAAAACTAAACTCGGTAACACGGCTACTCCTACAAATACAAGTCCGCGTGCTAATCCCATGCCTTCGACTGATACTAATATTTGATGAAGTTTCGTTATTTGCCAAAGAGATTCTCGATTTCTGTCCTAGATTTTGTATTTAGTACATCTTCATTTTCTAGCCAGCCTTTTCTTGCGATTTGAGTACCATACCATACATCGTTGAGGCCTTTGGTGTCATGGGCATCTGGATTAATGCATATTGGTACACCCAATTCTTTGGCATATTTACAAAATTTCCAATCTAAATCAAGTCTGTAAGGAGAAGCATTAATTTCAACCGCCTTTAATATTCCTTCTTGATTAAACTCTGCCATTTTACGGAGAATTGCATGCATGTCTAATGGGAACCCTTCTCTTCCCTGTAAGATTCTTCCCGTAGGATGCCCTAATATAGTAAATGTGGGGTCTTCAATCGCTTTAATTAAGAATTCTGTATTAGTTGATTCGTCCCTATTTTTCCAACTTCCTAGGGCATGAACAGAACCGATAATATGTGAAAAGGAATTACGTATTTCTAAAGAATAATCTAGTTTCCCATCTGATAATATATCACATTCTGAACCATGGAATAATTTAAAATCAATATTTTCATTTAGGTAATGTTTGTTCAGTTTTTCGATTTCAAGAGATTGGGTGATTATTTCGCCACTTGGAATTCCTATTTGCCTGCCTCCTATATTTAGAGACTCTGAATGATCGGCTATTCCTAAATACTTCCAACCGAGATTAATGGCATGATTGGCCATTTCTTGCAAGGTTGCAGCACCATCAGAAGCAGTTGTATGATTATGGAATGCTCCCTTTAAATCATTAACTTCGATTAGTTTTGGGAGATTACCTTGTATTGCTGCTTCTATTTCCCCCCTATCTTCACGTAACTCTGGAGGGATCCATGCCATCCCTAAATTCTTGTATATTTCTGCTTCATCATTACAAATAAGTGTATTCTTAGCGGCATCCATGCCTATCTTATTACCTGCTTCCTTCTCTGAAAATAATCCAAATTCATTTAATCTCAAGCCTTTTTCAATCGCTTTTTGACGCATTCGTATATTATGTTCCTTCGAACCCGTGAAGTAAGCTAAAGTAAAGGGGAATGTTTCTAGATTAACTATTCTGATTTGGGCATCAATTGTTGCGTTACTAGATCTTTCAGAGAGACTTTCGGAAAGAGCAAAATCCATCTCGTTATTACTAATGGTGTCGGCCAACATTTCTGCTTCCAAAATTAAGCTGATTTTTGAAGTTCCTTGACCTTTTACTTCAGCGATACCTGGTAAACTCATGATTTCTCTGATGATATCTTCTTGGTATTCGGGATTGGCACCTAAAACTATATCTAAATCGCCGATTGTTTCCCTCATTCTTCTAGCGCTCCCAGCGAGTTGTGCCTTTGCTACATTGGGAATTTTTGATATCTTATCTTCTAATACGCGGCCATAAGCAAGGCCAATATCCATCCTACTTCTTCCTTGATATCTATGAAGTAATTCAATTCCTTCAAGATATTTTTCTTGACTTTTTGAGCCGAAACCTTCCAAAGATGCTATGTGGTTATTTTCACATGCAGATTTTAATTTGTCTAGTGAATCAATATTCAATTCTTCGTAAAGTAATCTAACTCTTTTTGGACCCAAACTAGGAATTCCTGTCATCTGTATCAATCCAGGAGGAATCTTGTCATATAATTCGTTAAGATTTCCCCATGAGCCATGTAAAACTGCTTCAGAGATAAGGCCACCAATTCCTTTCCCAATTCCTTTTATTTCAGTAATTCTATTCTCTTTGACAACTGATAGTAAATCTTCTTCTAATGTAGCCAACGCACGACTTGCATTTTGGTATGCTATGACCCTGAATCTATTAGCGCCATCTAATTCAAGTAAAATAGCTACTTGTTCGAATGTATTGGAGATTTGTGTTTTTGTCATATGAGGGGGAGAGGAGCTCTGTGATTGAGGTAAACGCCAGGCAGAAACACTAACCATGTGTTAGTAACGTAAAGTCATATAACTTCATATTGCCCCTCTTTTGTTCAATAATAGTCCCCTAATATAAACAACTAATGACGTTTCCGCGTATCATGGATTTAGTCAATATAGTAGAGAACATATCACTTGGGCTATGTGGCATATCTACTCTACTATGGATATCAATAGGAACTCTCTCCAGAACGGAAAGTGGCGAAATACTTGCCCAGAGAACAATTATGGTAATGTGCTCCGCCTCTGCTTTACTCCTATTTTTACTGCACTATTTAGGTGGAGATTTGTGGGGTTCAAGAAATGCTGCCAGGCCTTTAGCAGTATTGGCAATAGTTGTAGCACTCACTGCATCTCTCAACATTAAAGGGAAGGACATACAAGGAGAAATTAATCCTCATCAAATAATGAAAATGCGCAGAGAAGAAAAATGACACCATTATTGTTCAACATTTAATTTATCATCAATAAAGGAACGCATGTATGCTGGCAACTCACCATTGACAAAAATTACATCATTTACTTCTTCTAATTTCATCAGTGAATAATATATTTGCATTGCAGTCATTGGAGTAGCAGAACAACCAGTACATCCTCCTTCTAATGAGATCATAATAACTCCGTCGCTAGTGTCTAAAACATTAACAACACCATCATGTGCATCAAGAATGGCTTGAACTGGCCCTACAGACTCCAAAATAACTTGTTTGTCAACCATCTTGTGAGCCCTCCGACATAATGCAAGAGGGGGTAGGCTTTCAAACACTCCCTCATACGAGGTCTATGGCGGGTTGTGTTCGAGTACTACTCCTCGATTTACTGGTTGAAAGAGCAGAATTTGGACATGGAGGAAATCAAGAAGTAATAAGGCCGTTCTTAAAAAATTCTGAAGTTGAAGTTTTACTATTGACTCCTCAAATGCAGTCTTTTGAATCAGGACATAAAACAGAAAAAGAAGTTGAAATACCATTAGGGAAAGAAGATGTTCCCAATTGGGATGATGAATACCCTTTTTGGGAAAATAATATAGTAGAATTAGGATCAAGAAAGGTTAATTTTCACCGAATAATAATGCCAATGCATAATGACGACATAAAAATGAAGAAATGGGTAGAAGATTTATCAGTTGATGCTTTGGTTTGTTCGGGCTCTAGGAGAAATGTCAGTATTTGGGAAGAATGGATGGGCCCTGCTGCAACTCTTATGAGAGTAGTTGCAAATTCTGGAACTCCCACTTTGGGCATTTGTTTTGGGCATCAACTATTATGTCACTCATTGGGAAGTGAAATAAAACGCGCTGACTCTTTATCAAGCGGAATCTGGGAGTTAAAACTAACCGAATATGGGCATAATGATCCTTTATTAACATCACATAAAGAACCTGATGCACAAATATACGGACTATATACTCACCAAGATCATGTTGTTACTATTCCAAATTCATGTAAACTAATAGGAATGGCGGACCATAACTCAATTACTGCTATAAGAGTAAATGATCAATTAGGTAATCCTTTACCTGCATGGGGGATACAATTCCACCCAGAAGCAGCTAGAAAGAGAATAGAGCGTGCTTATGAATGGGGCCATATTACAGAAGAAGAGTTTGAGTCATTCAAAGGAGAACATGATGGTGCAGGCATTCTATCTTCATTTGCATGTATCGTATTGGAAAATAACTCTTAATAGGAGATTAACCTACTTGTAATCAGGATTCTGATTATAAGTAACTCTTTGGTCCGCGGGACAGAAGGTGGACACAATGAATGACAATATACCATTAATAGCAGCAGCAGCAGGAATCTTAGGTTTACTGATTGCGTATGCACTATACAAGAAAGTAAATGATGTAAAAATTGATAATAAGACAGTAGGGGACATTACTCAAGAAATCCAAGACGGGGCAATGGCTTTCCTGAAGGCCGAATATAGGGTGCTATTTGTTTTTGTAATAATTGTCGGCATAATACTTTCAATCCTAAATGATGTTGAGACAGCAATTGCTTTCTTGGCTGGGGCTCTTGCTTCTGTAGCGGCTGGATTCTCAGGGATGAGGGCGGCGACCTCTGCTAATGGCAGAACTGCTATGGCCGCTAAGAATGATGGGCAAGCAGGTGCATTATCTGTATCCTATAATGGCGGCGCCGTTATGGGCCTCTCAGTAGGAGGATTAGGTTTACTAGGTATTTCTTTGATTGCATTTTGGTTGGATGCCGCTAATCCCGATACAGAAAATCTTTCAGCGGCAGCTGGGTTTGGAATGGGTGCGTCATCAATAGCCCTATTTGCACGTGTAGGTGGAGGAATTTATACCAAAGCGGCAGACGTTGGGGCTGATTTAGTTGGTAAAGTAGAAGCAGGAATTCCTGAAGATGATCCTAGAAACCCCGGAGTTATCGCAGATAACGTTGGAGATAATGTCGGCGATGTCGCAGGAATGGGTGCAGATATTTTCGAATCATTTGTTGGTTCGATTATTGCTGCAATGATTATTGCAAGTAATTCCGATGTTATGACGGTTGATTATGTCATAATGCCAATAATGCTTGGACTAATAGGTTACTTGGCATCCATAATTGGTGTTTTCTCAATGACATTCCTAAAAAATGGATCAGACCCAGCGGCTGCATTAAGAAATACCACATTTATTGCAGCTGTTTTATTCTGGATTGGCGGTTATCTCTCAATTACACAAGATTTGATGGATGTTGAGATTGGAGTGATGCATTCAGTCGTACTTGGAAGCATTGTTGGAATAATGATTGGACTAGTAACAGAATATTACACTGGAATTGAGCCTGTGTTTGGAATTAAAACAAGAGCGATTCCTCATATTGGAGAAATGTCAAAAACAGGTCCAGCAACAAACGCTATTGCTGGCCTTTCAGTAGGGATGATGTCAACATTCCTCCCAATTATCTTGATTTCCATTGGCATATTAGGTGCAAATGAATTCAATAACGGCGGAGAAATGGGGCTATATGGAATTGCAATGGCTGCAATGGGAATGTTAGCAACAGTTGGAGTAACAATGACCGTGGATGCATATGGACCTGTAGCAGATAATGCTGGAGGGATTGCGGAAATGAGTGGCCTAGGAGATGACGTAAGGGCAATTACTGATGAATTAGACTCAATAGGAAATACTACTGCTGCAGTCGGCAAAGGTTTTGCAATAGGTTCAGCGGCATTAACTGCACTTGCTTTATTCGCTGCATATACTGCAGCAATAGATGGTGATTTAGATCTAAATCTTACTAATCCAATGGTCGTAATCGGACTCATGATAGGAGGAGGTTTGCCATTTGTAGTAGCAGCAATGACTATGACTTCGGTGGGCAAGGCTGCTGGAGAAATGGTAATTGAGATAAGAAGACAATTCAAAGAAATACCTGGGCTATTAGATGGAGTTGAGGGAGTAAAACCTGATTCGAAAAAATGTGTGGATATCTCAACGCAGGCCGCACTTAGGGAAATGGTTCGACCAGGAGTCGTAGCAGTTTCAGCGCCAGTAATAGTTGGTTTGGCACTAGGTTGGGATGCACTTGGAGGACTCCTAGCGGGCTCTCTTGTTACAGGAGTATTGATGGCATTATTCATGGCTAATGCAGGAGGCGCTTGGGATAATGCCAAGAAAGCTATTGAGCAAGGCCATATTTCAGGTGCGGTTAAAGGAGATTCTGCTCATGACGCTGCAGTAATTGGAGATACAATTGGAGATCCTTTCAAAGATACTTCAGGGCCATCTCTCAATATATTGATTAAATTAATGTCAATAGTTGCTGTAGTACTTGCTGGAACTGGACAACTAAATGCTGAAGGTTGGTTAATTGATTTTTTAAATAATTTATAATTAAACTAAATACCGTTAAACTCTTGAATATGAGGCAGTGTACATCATTTATGAATAAGGCATTTTCACTTGTAATGGTTAGTTTATTCCTAGGTACAATGCTCTCAGGATGTACTGCTCTTGAAGATAATTCGTCATCAAATACTAGTAACATCATAGATGTTCCTACATGGGAGGTTGGAGAAAATTGGCTCTATACCTTTTCTACACCAGAATATAGTGATGATACTGCAAAACTGGTAGTGGCATCAGATGATGAGGAAAACGGGACATCATATATGCTATCTATTTCTAGTTTAACGGAAGCTAGAAGACACGCAGTTTTGAATCATAATCCATTTTTAGGAAGGATAACTCATAACGATCTAAGTGCTTATGAGAATGGAATTCCACAACCGGTACTAAGCTTTCCTTTGGAATTAAATAAAGATTGGACATATACACTATTTGGCATAGAATGGAGTGCTAATGTAATTTCAATTGAAGAAAATATTGCCGTAATTCAGGCATCATCAACAGATGGATCAAAGTTAATTTACTCTTATGATTCAGAAATTAAATTTTTCAGAACATTTTCATGGCTTGATGTAGAAAATATTGAACAACTAAAAATGATGTTTGTAGATAAAGGAGAAGGACATACTGGAGATGTGTACTTTGTAAGAGGAGGAGATCTTTATGCCAATACATGGCAAAGCAATGGGCCTGACTTAGAAATTGAAGATTCTTTTTTGGTTAATGACCATCCAAATGATGGAGAATGGGATGAAATGATATATTTCTTAGATGCTGAATGCGGTAGTGGGTCATCTTCAATTTCTCTTACGCTCAGGGATCATTTGTCTGCAACTGCCCTATTTAGAGCATATGGGCCCGGTTCAAGTGAACTGGGAAGTCTTGGAACTATTCCATATCCCTCTGAAGAATATACACTTACTGCAACATTTACTGGAAATAGTATGTTAAGATTAATTTTTGCAGGTGGCATAACTCAGACATGGACGCTTTGAGGAGTAGAAATGAAAGGTACTTTAGTAATGTTACATGGAATGACGGGTACATCAAACAAAATGCTTCCTTTGGCTAACAAATTAGTCCCTTCTAATTGGGAACTATTTTGTCCGGAAGCCATAATTCCGCATCCGACAAGAGGAGGTTTTGCATGGTGGCTAAGAGATGAATTTAATGATCCATCTGGACCGTTAAATCCTTTAGATGAAAAATCGATGGAGCAAGCCAGAGATTCTGTTACAAGAGTAATTGAAGAAATACCAGAAGGTCCATTGATAATTGGAGGTTTTTCTCAAGGTGGTGCAATAGCTTCACTGATGCTGGAACGTAGCATACAAGATAGGATTGTTGGATTAATTCTTATTGGCACTAAAACAATCAATCCAGATGGTTTGATTTCGGCAGTTTCTAAAATTTGGCCCAGGCCAGTGGTATGGATGCATGGAGAGAAAGATCATCTAGTTCCCATTTCAGTTGGAGAAGAACATGTTAGAATTTTTGAAGATGCTTTTTGGCCAGTCACTAGAATTAAGCATCATAAAGGGCACATGGTAGATATTTCTAAAATGGATGAATTGGTACAGGCCATTCGGTCGATGGCTTGATTTGATAACTATTGGCAAACCATCTAAAGAAATATGCATAAGATATAATACTCGTAGCACTAAGGCGTAATGTGAATCTTCAATATCTCAATAGAGATGGTTCTATGGGGATTGGTTTGATGATTGTTTTCGTTGCATTAATTCTCGCTGCTTCAATCTCTACAGCAGTAATTATGAAACAAGCAGAAGATGTTTCTGAGAAGGGAGAATCAGTTTCAAGTGGCATAACTGATAGCATAAATAAACGAATGGAACTTGTTGGTGCATGGGTCGCCGGAGGGATAGATTGCTCAGCTGAACTATTCCAACATGCTGGTTTTGGTGGTTGGTCAGTGGTTTTTGATGTTGGAGATTATGATAGAGCTGCAATGGAAGCTCTTGGAGCGACAGATAATGATGCTTCTTCAATAAAGGTCGAAGAGGGATGTAATATAGTGATGTATGAAGGAGAAAGTTTTGATGGCACCTGGGAGGCTCACTTCGGTGCCGGAGACCATGCATTAGGTTCGATAGAAGCTGCAGGCGGGGCTAATGACCAAATATCTTCCATATCAGTAATGAGTTTTTCATTAGTTTTATTTTTGGAATTAGGCCCTGGCTCACCTCCGATTTTAGTTGATGACGTGAGTACATCAACGGTTTGTGGAAATGGAGATACAGTAAGTATTGATTACTCACTAATAGTAGATTCTGGGGCACGCCTAATTGAAAATACAAATACACTTGGAGCGGATGCTAATATTGCTCTGGGAGAAACGATTACTGATGAAATGACAGTGAGAGTAGAAATGGCCTTTAATCAATGTGTACCAAACATAGGATTTAGATTGCCTTTAGATATTAATGTAAACTATGGTGCAATTACTAGTTATATTCTGCCTATTGGTTCAGATGAAATAGGTTATGACTTAATGCACCAACCTTGGTAGGTTTAGAAAAAATCAATAAAAATAAGTGAATAGAAATTAAATTCTCAGTGAGTACAATCGATCATATAGTGGTTTAGACTCTTGGTAAATAGTATTATTATCTTTAGATAATTCTATTTTATTAGAATTATAGGGTTTGAATGTAGAAGTTTCCCATACCTCTTGATACCAATATTTTGACCAAATACCATCACATTCTTTCGGCCCATTTTCCCATGATAGCATAGATTTGTCAAAATTTATTCCTAATTCCATACACAATTTTGTTAGCATTTTTTCAGGGTTTCTTAATATATCGGATGAATCTATTATTAACGCATTTTTGCCAGTATTTTCTAAGATAAATTCAGAAATTCTGATTTGTTCGGGCAAGCCAGTTGATTTTAGTGATATATTGGATATCTTCTTAGATAAAGAATGTATTACTTCTTTTGGATTTCTTATGAGAATGCAGTTATTTAGATTAGAAATCCATGAAATTGGCATATTGGGAAGTAAGTGATGCGCCATATGTTTTTGGTAATGGATTTCTGACTCCAATATATTTCCACTACACAGTTCATCTATAATCTTGTTAACATCTGAGTGATTACTATTGATAATTTCCATTTTACCAGGATGTTTTATATCGGTATTTAACAAATAATTAGAATATAAGGGCTCATCGGTACAAATTGTATCTGTTCTGTTATTGAAAGAATACATCAATGCTGTAGAAATATTTCTTGGACCGGACCACATAGCAATTCTATTATTTGGCATGACAAACATCCTTTATTGTATTAATATATAATTTCTGTAATTTTTCAACCATTGGCCCTCTTGAACCATCGCCCATTATTTGACCATCAAAATTATTTACCGGAGTTATGCCAGCAAAAGTCCCCGTAACAAAGGCTTCATCAGCTATTTTTACATCATCAATTGTAAATTTTTTTTCAAAGCATGGTATCTTATTTTCTTTACAAATATCAATTATTTTTTGTCTTGTTATTCCTTCTAGACAAAATTCTCCTGTTGAAGTCCATACTTCTCCATTTTTAACCATAAAGAAATGAGTGGAATTACATGTACTGACATTACCATCTATGTCAAGCATCAATCCTTCTTCTCCTCCCTTTTTCTCTGCATCGATACAAGCCGATATACAATTATGCTTTGAAAGGCTATTGATTCTAGGATCTTGAGAATTCTGTGTGCCCCTTATCACATCAACAGTAACTAATGATATTCCTTTGATGCTACGATCAAGATTTGCTTTTTTATATTCAGGTATAATTACCATAGTAGGGAGACTAGAGATGACCCAGGGTGCTTGATAAGGAGTTGGTTTTAATCCACGTGTCATAATCAATCTTATGTGCACATCGTCATACATTTTGTTTGATGAGATGACATTTTTTATTTCTGAGATTATTTCTTCCCTAGAATATGGAATATCAAGAGATATACTGGCGGCGCCACGAAATAAACGATCTAAATGATCATCTATGAAAACTAGGACTCCTTTATGGAGTCTGAATGATTCCCATATTCCGTCACCTAGCAAGAATCCTGAATCAAAAACAGATATTTTAGCTTCATTTCTTCGAAATAAATTTTTATTTATTGAGATCCAAACATCATCATTTCGGATGTCTGCGACATATTCATGAGTGCCCATAACTTACCGAAACAGGTATTCTTTTCAAAGATATTTGTCATTTTAAAAATATCTGATAAGAATGATATGTGGAACTTATATAGATAAGGGCGATATATTACTTCTCAGTCCGTGGATTAATGGCAGTGGCGTTGAATAAGGAAATATGCATTGCTTTTCTGATAATTATTAGTACTTTTTCAGCAGGTTGTTTCGAAAAAGGTGAGGAGTCCGAAGAAGGCGCACTTGTTGATTGGGATAAAGGTTTGATGTATATTGACGACCCACTCACTCATGATGATCCTAGAGATTTTATAGTTGCGAGCGCAGTAAAAAACGAAACCTGGGGAAACTCTTCTTGGGCAGTTTTTGGTAATGAAGAGGGCGGCAATTGTTGTGAGCATTATCTAGCAGGCACTAAAGAAGGTTGGATAGTTAATTTTGGTGGTGAATATCCAACTTGGTCAGAAGATAGGGGGCACACATGGAATGAATACGTACCAGGAATATTTTCTCAAATAGGCTGTTTGGAGCCAAAACCAACTGTACCAGGGCAAGAAGGTTTAGGAGAAGGAAGCATAGTACAGGCGACGAATGGTGATTTGATTTCTATGGGTTGGTTTCCTTATCCTAGCACAAGTGGTGCAGATCAATTCTATGCATTCCTATATGATGCAGACACCCAAGAATGGAATTGGTGTTTCAACAGAACTCCAGAACCATTCTATGATAGATCATGGCAAGTTGAAGTAATAGGGCCGATTAATGGAGGAATTTATGGCAATGGAGAGTATGCCAGTATTGTGATATCAAATTTCTGGCATCAAGTACAAAATATTGGAGGGCAAATATCTACTGACGGTTTAAATTATGATTATTTTAGCTTCCCTGATAGAGATGCTTCCTTAGATATTATTGAAGTTGATCTAACTGCAGAAATGTTGGGTGAAGAATGGGATTTTACAAAGCCTCACAAAGAAATGAGAGCTTTTCCAGTACCTTCTGGAGGACTGTATTTTCCAAATTATTTCATAGATGGTAGAGATGCTTATGTTGACACTAGTCTAAATTGGTGGTCTGCAACTACACTAAATGGATCATCATTACCTTCTGAATACTGTGCAATTGATTCATCAACTGCTCTGCATTGTGTATTAGCAGATGATAATGTCATACAACATTTGCTATCATGGGATGGAGGAGAAACTTGGGAAAATAATACATACGATTTAAAGAATCAGACAAGTGGAATTGAGGAATGGGAATTTCACTCAAATGGCATACATGATTTATTCGTACTAAATGTAAGATATCAAAGTTCAGAAGGACCAGATATAGACATAGCATGGCATGTAAGAGACTATTCTGAGAGTTTGATTCCAGATGTAAAAACATACCTTGGACAGGGAGATTTAGACTCTACATCTGGAGCTGGGGCCGATATAAGATTTGATTTTGCCAGCATGGGAATCTTACCTGATGGAGGCTCTTTTATTGCCTACCATGATTCCACTGACCCGGATCCTTTGTTTGGTTTAGAATTATTACTACCTGAAGAATATCAAATGATGCATATAAATTCCTAGTAGGAATAAGTATCTTATTTTGTAAAATATTTATGAAATTGACTACTTTTTTGAGTGCAGACAAGTTTTATGAAGTAGTGTTAAAGAAAATAGTAACATTATCTACACTAAACATATCGGCATCCTTGGGTATTTCACCTTGATTCAAGCGTGCATTACCTGCTCTTGTTTCATTTTGAACGTGTTTCCAGTCTTCGTCATTTAGAATCAAACCGTCTATCCATACCGATAATTGAATCATTGCTTCGACATCGAGATTGAGGTCTTTTCTTTTTGACTGTATTCTTCTAATTATGTCCCTTGCAAGTCCTTTGGATAGTAGGTCTGAATCGGTGCCCATATCCAAAACCAAAGTGACATCGTCGTATTCTTCACCTGATAATGTAGATGCAGAATAATCTTCCTTTTCTATACGCTTTATTTCGATATCATCCATAGTGATGTCATAACCTGCTAAGGCGGCTATTCCTGCTTCTATCTCCAATAGTAAGGAGTCTGGGTCTGCTTCCTCTAATTGAGATAATACTAATGGTAAGTCTGAACGGCATTTTGAACCAAGTACTTTCCTGTTAGGCATCAATACTATCTTCTGGAATTTGTCTAAATCCGATTCTAGAATTAGATTTTCAACATTTAATTCTTCGGAAAGAATATCGAAGAAGGAGGAAATATCAGGCCCTCCAATAATCCATCCATTACGGCAAGGTAAACGTTGCCTTCTTTCCCCTTCTACTCTTATTCTACGGCCGGCCTCTGCTAAATCCCTAACAATCTTCATTTGTTGCTCCAAATCATAATCTTTAGGAGGTAAATTACGTTCAACTAATGTTGAACCAACTGGCCAATCTGCAAGATGAACTGAAATACCAGTTAAATCTCGATGAATTTTATCTGCCATAAATGGTGAGATTGGTGACATTAGGCGGCAAACTACTAGCAATACCTCATGTAATGTATGTTGACAGGCTCGTTTGTCGTTACTATCTACTTCATCCCAAAGTCGTCTTCTTGATCTACGAACATACCAATTTGATAAATCATTGACAACAAAATTTTCTAACTCTCTTCCGGCTTTATGGAATTCCCATGAATTAAAATTATCATGGAAAAGTTCTGCTACGTGACTGATTC
>PCAI01000041.1 GCA_002731195.1 Methanobacteriota archaeon
CTAGGGGTCCCTCTTGCTGTAATAATGAAATTAACTTTGGAAAGCGATCCTCGTACTAAGCCAATAGCAATGATGCTGTCAATGAATCCTAAAAGTGATTAAACAAATATATTAAATTATCAATACCACTATTCCATCTGCTTTTATTGACACTCTTTTGCCAACTCCCTGGTTATGCAAACCTCTACTCGATAATGATATTTTTTCATTTTCTATATTCCATTTTGCACCACTAAGAGATAAATTATTACAAGGAGTGAGGGCAAATACAGAAAACTCCTGGCCTCTTTCAACAAATATTTCAGTATCATCATAGTTAGGGTGGATTCTATATGTTGTTCGTGCCTCATGATGAAGTATTATTTTCACATTATCTTTTATCTCGGCCAAAACTCCCCATATGCCAAGCAAATGTTCTGGACTACCTCCATCTATTCCTATTACTCCTATCTCAGTAAATCCTAGTTTTACAAGATAATTTATTGATTTGCCAAAATCACTGGTATCTTGATTAGACAAATATTCACTCTTCTCCTCCCATTTATTAATATCTATAGAATCCAAATCTCCCAATACTTTCTCAACTTCAATGCCCATGGATAATGCTATTTCTGCTCCTCCATCTACTCCAAATACTCTCTTATCTTCTACTACGACTCTTCTTACTAAGTCATTAGAAGGAGCTTCTCCATTACACCATAATATAGCAGTCATAAATCTCATTATTTCCTTCTACGCGCAACTATCTTTCCATCTAAAACTAAATCAGCATCTTCTAGGAGGACAGTTGATTTAATTATCACACCTCTTTTCTGTATGCCCGTATTTGAATTTCCTCCCAATGCAGTATTGTCTCCAAAGCTAAAATATGCATTACCTCTAACTACTTGATCTTCCAGTACATTTCCAACAACTTTGGCTCTCGAATTCATTCCAAAGCCAAACTCTGCTACAGTTTTATTTAATTGTAAATCAAGAATTCTTTTACTATGAGGAGGAATATTAAAACTCTCAATTATTTTTTCAACATTATCATAACCAGATATCTCAGTAACTCTACCTTCCATTATTGTCATTTCAACCGGCTTAGTGATTAATTCTCCTTCCCATGAACCATCAAAAACTATCTTCCCATTCATACTACCCTCTTTTGGCATAGTAAATATCCTTCCGGCAGGTAGATTTGTAACTTGTCCAGGCCTGTTGCAAATCCCATTATCTTCTAAAATCCATCTGGATCCAGTAGTAAATTTTACATCAGTACCAGAAGGAGATGTAACATGTACCTCTCTTCTTCTCCTGAAGATATTATTCATCCCCGATATTTCAATTTGTAGTGCATTATAATCAGCAGTCATTCCTCCAGTGATAAACATCTCTTTGCTTATTCCTGGCATGGATGCTATTCTTACTCCAGTTTTCGAGGCATTAATTCTTGCCTTTGTATGGGTTAATGATTCCTTGGTTGCTATCAGCACGACCCTTGCTTTCCGCATCAAATCTCCCACCGGAGCAGGGGGCTCATTTCCAGGTTTGAAGGCAGGTGGAATCATCATCAAGAGTACTCTGTCAGTTACTTCAGCCGCTGCCTCATACAATGATCTACCTATTTCTGATGTGTGAGTGTCCGTAATAATAACCACGTCTTCATGGTTTCTAATTTCCATACAGGTTCTGATTATGGAACGTGCTGAAACAAGCATAGATTCAACAATCTCATCATGAGATAGATTCTCAATACCTGCTTCATCTGACATGTCTTGTAATTTCCAAATAATCAATCCAAATAAATACTCTTAATCATTCCTTGTTTTTATTTATACAATATGGACAATATTCCATAATTTTGTAATCTTTAGATTTCTGCTCTTCTTTGGATAAAGGCTCTCTACAAATGAAACACATTTCAATCTCAGTTTCTTTGAGTTCAGGATTTAATGCAACTCTCTGATCAAAAACAAAACAATCTCCATTCCAATATTCTCCTCCAACTTCTTCAAAATAATTTAGAACACCCCCTTCTAGTTGTAAGACATTATCCCAACCTT
Source organism: Methanobacteriota archaeon (assembly GCA_002731195.1). Classification (GTDB taxonomy): domain Archaea; phylum Thermoplasmatota; class Poseidoniia; order Poseidoniales; family Thalassarchaeaceae; genus MGIIb-O3. The sequence goes on from PCAI01000041.1 coordinate 2,049, forward strand.
GATTTTCCATTACAACAGATGCTTTCTCACAACGAATTCCTCCGGTACAAAACATCACTAATGTTTTTGTTTTGTCAACATCTAGTTTTTCTACAGCGGAAGGAAACTCTCTGAAGGTTTTGATATCTAGGTCTATAGACTTTTCAAAGGTACCTATTCTCAATTCATAATCATTTCTCGTATCAAGGAGAAGTATATCTCTCTCTTCATCTAACCATTTTTTCAATTCTTTTGGATCAATTGATGGACTTGTATATTCTGCTGGCTTAACTTCGTCCAAACCTAATGCAATTATTTCCTTTTTCTTCTTAACAATCATTCTTCGAAATGGTTGATATCCTGTATAACTTGTTTTTAGCGGAATCCCCACTAAACGTTCATCAAGCTCCATAAAATACATATATTTGTCAATCATGTCTTTAGCTCCTGCTATGAAGAAGTTAATTCCATTATCACTAAAGTAGATAGTCCCCTTTAATTCCAATTCCAGACATTTATCTAGAAATTTTATTTTCATTTCTCCAGGATTATTTATATCAATAAATCTGTATCCGGCAATATTGACAATCATTTTTACACCTATTATTCTTCTGGAACTATGTCTAATGTGGTCTTACGGTTATGGATTTCTTTTTCTATTTCTTGAACAAATTCATCAAGCGGTATGCCATTTCTTTGCAAACCATTCCTCGCCCTCACAGAAATTGTCATATTTTCAGATTCTTCATCACCAATTATTGCCATGTATGCAGGACGCATTTTTCTATGTAATCTTATTTTTTTACCAATAGTATTATCTGAATCATCAATTTTAACTCTTATGCCAGATTTTAATAATTTTTCTGATACCATTTTAGCATATTTTTTGTGTTTTTCAGAAATAGTAATTATTTGTACTTGAATAGGTGATAGCCAAGTAGGGAAATTACCTGACCAATGCTCAGTTAGGAACGCAACAAATCTCTCATGAGTCGAGAGAGGAGCACGATGTATGACAAACACTTCTCCATTCTCAATGCCGGTTTCATCAGTATATTTCAAACCGAATCTTTCTTTAGCAGCAAAATCAAGTTGTATTGTGGACATAGATTCTTCTCTGCCTATTGTTGTGGTAAATTGAATATCTACTTTTGGCCCATAGAATGCTGCTTCTCCTATACTTTCTATGTATGAGACTCCTAAATCATCCAATATCTTTCTGAGATGGTTTTGAGTAGCTTCCCAATTTTCGGGTTGATCTATATATTTCTCAGTATTTTCCGAATCCCATAGTGAAAGTCTGAAATAATAATCTTCAAAACCAAATGCAGAATAGTAGTCTTGTACCATTTTTATATTATTTGCAAACTCTTGAGCAACTTGTTCCAAAGTACAGTAAATGTGGGCATCATTCATTGACAACATTCTGACCCTAAGAAGGCCTGCTAGTGTACCTGACATTTCATTACGATATACTGTGCCGTATTCAGCAATTCTTAGGGGTAAATCTCTGTACGAACGTTTTTTGTTTCGATAGATGAGATGATGCATCGGACAATTCATTGCTTTAAGATAATAAATTCCATCATCCATTTCCATAGGAGGATACATTCCTTCAGCATAATGGGGTAAATGCCCACTTGCTTCAAAAAGCTGTTTTTTACCCAAAACAGGTGTAGTTACTCTCTGATATCCATATTCTTCTTCAGTTTTTATAGCAAATGCTTCAATAGATGATTTTAAGATTTCTCCATTAGGAAGCCAAACAGGTAGGCCTTTTCCTATCATTTCATCAATCATATAGAGTTCCATTTCTCTACCTATTTTTTTATGATCCCGTTTTGCCGCTTCTTGTATTTGCTTCTCTCTATTCCTTAATCCTTCTTTAGTTGCATAACACATTCCATAAATCCTAGTTAATGATTCTCTTTTTGAGTCCGCTCTCCAATAAGCCTGACTAGAACTTGTCAGTTTAAACCACCTTATCTGAGATGTAGACTCTACATGTGGGCCTCTACATAAATCTACAAATTCTCCCTGTCTATATGCAGTTGAACCTACTTCATACCCTATTTTATCATCCATTATTTCTGTTTTGAATTTATTTCCGCCAAACATCTTTCGTAATGAATCATTAGTATGTTCTTCACGCACTATTGGCAAATTTTTCTTCATTATTTCCTTCATTTGCTCCTCTATTTTCTTTAATTCCTCATCTCCAACAGGCTGCATAAAAAAATCATAATAAAAACCATGTTCTATTGGAGGCCCTATTGTCGGTTTTGCATCAGGATATAATTGCGTTACTGCTTGAGCAAGTAAGTGAGCACACGAGTGTCTAAGAATGTAAAGTCCAGCATCAGATTCGCCATCAATGGGTTCAATCTTACAATTCGATTCCAGTACTGTAGACATATCTTTTTCTATTCCATCAATCAGTGTGGCCACGACTCCAGATTTACGCCCATGAATATCTCTGATTACATCGCCAGCTGTTATGCCAGTTTCATATTCACGAAATTCCCCATCTTCAATTTCAATTTTTACTGTTGACAAGACGAACCCCTCCTGTATTACCGAGATACCTCTATCGTATGAAGACATTTACAAAATATCGTGTCAAAAGTATATATTAACGTATTACAAATTGCGTTCCAGCATCTCCTGAAATCATTTTTTCTAATTCAGAAAGTGAACCTATAACTGCCCTTTCTCCAGTTTTATTTACAAACTCACAAGCAGCCTCTACCTTTGGCCCCATGGATCCCGAATCAAAAGTATATTGAATCATTTCTTCAGGTGTGACCTTGTCTAATTTCCGTGCCTTTTCGGTACCCCAATCCAAGTAAACTCCATCTGCATCCGTGGCCAATATCAATACTCTGGCATTAAGTTGCGTAGCTAACAAAGCACTTGCCCTATCTTTATCTATCACTACTTCAACTCCTTTCAAACTACCATCCTTTTGATACATAGTGGGTATCCCACCTCCTCCGGCACAGATTACTACTGTCCCCTTTTCCAATAGCCAGTGTATGGGTCGCAATTCAAAAATCCTCTGAGGCACAGGTGAAGGGACTTTTCTTCTCCAATCTTTTCCATCAAGGCCCACAGTCCATCCTTTTTCTTTAGCCAATTTTTTTGCTTCTTTTTCTTCATATATCGGGCCTATTGGTTTAGTTGGTTTGTCAAATGCTGGGTCTTCTGGATCAACCTCTACCATAGTTAAGATTGTAGCAAATGGAACTTCAATTGGAAGTAAATTACCTAATTCTTGTTCAATCATATACCCGATCATACCTTCCGTTTGAGCACCTAATACGTCCAGAGGGTACTCTTTAACATCCGTATATGCTGCAGATTGAAGTGACAAAAGTCCAACTTGTGGTCCATTTCCATGAGTGATGACCAGTTGGTATTCTCCTACTAAGGGAGCTAGTTCCTTAGCTGCTATCTTGACATTATTACGTTGATTTTCTGCTGTTAATTCTTCTCCTCTACGTAGAAGCGCGTTCCCTCCAAGTGCCACTACCGCTCTCATGTGATGGCTGGCGAGAGTATGTAGCGATAATAACGTCCATCCCTACCCGACCTCATGCTCAGACTAGGGCTTGTAGTGAATCCAGACGCGGGACTAGGTGGTAAATTAGGACTCAAAGGCTCTGATGGAAAAGCAGAACTAGCTCGTTCAATGGGTGCAGATGATAGGTCTGGGCCTAGAATAATGACATTTCTAAATTATTTTTCTTCATTGTCTAGAGGTAATCCAATTAATTTATCTTGGATAACAAGCGAAGGGAGGATGGGTACTAATTGGATTCCTCAAGGAATTAAAATAGGTTCTATAACAACGGTACACAAATCTCATGGAGAAACAAGTTTTAACGACACAAAAGACGTAATAAGAAAAATTATTGATCATGGCGTCGATTTGATAGTTTATGCAGGAGGAGATGGAACCACCAGAGATATTGTAGCGGAATTGATAGAACTAAACAACTCTAAATTACCATTGATTGGGGTTCCAACTGGAGTAAAAATGTATTCCGGATCGTTTGCAGCATCTCCTAAAGCAGCCGCTGAAGTTCTTTCAGCATGGATAAGAGGTGATTTATTAGTGGCAGGTACCGAAGTCTTAGATTTGGATGAAGAAAGATACAGAAATGGAGAATGGGTTGTAAGGCACTATGCAGAAGCCAATACCCCCTCTAGTCCACGTTGGATGCAAGGATCTAAACAAAGAGTTGAAGTTAGTAGTGAGGAAGAAATCATCGAAGGTCTGGCAGAGCATGTTAAAGAAATTCTAGTCAAAGAAGATACTATGATAATTTGGGGGTCAGGAGGTACTTTACAATCCATAGGCGAATATATTGGTTTTAATCTCACAACTCTCGGCATAGATATTTCTCTAGGTGAGAAAGTAGTTGGACTGGATTTAGATGAAAAAGGAATTTTGAAATGCCTAGAATCTCATTCCGGACAAGTTATTACACTTTTATCTCCAATGGGGGGCCAAGGATTTTTGATAGGTCGAGGAAATTTACAATTATCCAATACTGTAATACGTAAAATTGGAATTGATAATATTCTTGGAGTTGTCACTCCTGCTAAATTACTGACTGTAAGGAAATTAAGAATTGAAACAGGAGATGAAAGTTTGGATTCCGATTTCTCTTCTAAAAAATACATGAAAGTATTACAAGGATATCGCACAACTCGAATTTTACCTATATCTATAGATTAGAATTCAATTCCACAAGCAGCCTTTAATAGCCCGAGGAAAGGAGGACTTGGCCTATTCGGTCTCGATTTAAATTCAGGATGATATTGCGTCCCAACATAGTATGGATGATCACGCAACTCCATTATTTCACATCGTTGGCCAGTTTCATCTTTCCCAACATAAACCAATCCAGCATCTTCGATTTTCCCTATCAATTCTGGATTTACTTCATACCTATGTCTGTGTCGTTCATCAACATATGATTTATTATCATATAATCTACGAATCTTACAATCATCTACAAGAAATGGGGTTGGTTTAGAACCAAGTCTCATAGTTCCTCCCATGTGTGTTTTTGAAATTTCAGGCATAAAAACTACAACATGATTTTCCCCATCATCATCAAACTCGGCAGAATTAGCATTTTTCATTCCAAGTACATTTCTACAAAATTCTATTGTTGCTACTTGTAAACCTAAACAAACTCCAAGATATGGTATATTATTTTCTCTTGCATATTTTGCAGCACTAATTTTTCCTTCAATACCTCTGCCTCCAAAACCTCCAGGAACAAGTACTCCATCTGCTTTTTTTAGTAAATCCCATGAATTTTTGTAGGCTTCAGAGTCCGAAGATTTTATTTCTTCTTCAAGATTTATCGATTCTATCCAATCAATAACTAATTTTCTGCCAACGCTATAAGACGCATGTTGTAGAGCTTTTGTAACACTAAGGTAGGAATCTGAAAGTCCAGTATACTTGCCAACCATTGCTATATGTACTTCTTCTTCCAATGAATTGACATGGTTTGCCATAACTTCCCATTCATCTAGTAATTTACTACTTTTTGGCAAATTAAAATTTAGTTTAGATGCTAATAATTCACTTACTCCTTGCCGATACATC
>PCAI01000042.1 GCA_002731195.1 Methanobacteriota archaeon
TTCTTCATCATTATCGGCTTTAAATTCACTATCATCTTCTGGTTTTGCCAATACAACTCTAATTATATCTCCACAATCCGCCCTGATAAATTCACTAAGACCTATCTTTACAGTCATATCTTCTTCCTTCTTTTCATCCAATACCTGAATCCATAGATGATCAAGGCTATATCTTCTATCATGTGCTATGCTAAATTCGAAAAAGTCACCGTCCGACATGTTACTTTCGTTGCCGGGCGCCACCAACTCAGATTTTAATGATTCGTTAAAAAACAGCCTGATGGGCGTTGGCGAGAAGTTAACAATGCGTACTTCTCCGGTAGTAACGAGATAGGCATGGATTTCAAGGAAACAGAAGAACAAAGCATGATTCGCGAAATGGTTAGAAGTTTTGCAGAGGAGGTCTTAGCACCTACCTGCCTAGAAAGAGATAGGACTGCTACTCCTCCTCTCGAGGAGTGGGAGAAATTTTGTGAATCCGGATTACAAGGAATAACTATACCTGAAGAATATGGAGGTAACCCTGTTGATGATATCAGTGAAGCGGTAATAGTCGAAGAGCTCGCACGTGTCGACCCGTCATTTTCAGTTATGTTTTGCGTACATGTGGGTTTGTGCGCGAAAACAATATCACTCCATGGTAATGAGTATCAAAAGGAAGAGTATTTGACGAGATTGTCGAAGGGAGAAATAGGCGCTTATTCACTATCAGAAGCTGGTGCCGGTACAGATGCGGCTGCAATGAGTTGTCGTGCAAAAATTAGTGAAGATGGTTCCCATTACATTTTGAATGGCGAAAAAATGTGGGTAACAAATGGCAAGAGTGCTGACATATACGTACTTTTTGCAAAAGATACAGATCATCCCGAATACGGAATAAAGAAGCATGGAGGGACAACGGCATTCATTGTGGACTCTAGCATGGAAGGTTTTAGTGTTGGCAAGAAAGAGGAAAAATTGGGAATACGTTCATCAGACACCTGTGTTTTACTACTAGAAGATTGTAAAGTTCCAGTTGAGAATATACTTAGAGGCGTAGGAGAAGGTTTTCCCATAGCAATGAATGCACTTGATAATTCACGTATTGGAATAGCTGCTCAGGCTTTGGGCATAGCACAAGGGGCTTATGAATCTGCACTTGGCTATGCTCATGAAAGGCAGGCATTTGGCAAACCAATAGCATATCATCAAAGTATTGGGAACTACTTAGCAGATATGGCAACACAGACTGAAGCTGCTAGAATGATGGTTTACAAGGCCGCGTGGGCAAAGCAAAGGCACTATGAAGAGGGGGCAGAACGCCATACAAAGGAAGCAAGCATGGCAAAGTTATTTGCAGGCGATACTGCAATGTGGGTCGCCGAAAGAGCAGTACAAGTTCTTGGAGGATACGGGTACACTACTGATTTCCCTGTTGAGAGATTCTTTAGAGATGCAAAAATTACCCAAATTTATGAAGGTACACAAGAAGTACAGCGTATAGTAATCAATAGAGCGATTAAGCCATAAATGATCTTGACCCCATAGAGCCATTAAGGAATCCATGAATATTTTCTTTGACCCTCTAGCACACCTTCTCCTCCAACGGCAACTAGTGCGAATTCTGAACTTGGCTTTACTACAGATTCTTTCTGAGATCCTCGGTGTAATTTTTCATATGTATCTTTATCCAATGGAGTCCTATTGTTAAGCCTCTTGAATAAATTGAATTGTTCGGCAACTTCTTTCCAACTAGATTGGATGACGCCTTCAAAAATTTTGGCCTTGGCACCACTCCCATAGCCACAAAGGCCCACATACTTGCCATCCATTTCAACACCGTCACTATAGTCTGATTCCATTGTAGACATTAGAGCTAAGAAAATTGATCCTGTGTATTGGTTTCCAACAAGACTTGAGGCTCTTTGTGTTTTTTCAATTCTACTTTCAGAAAATAATCTAAATTCTTCAGTTTTAGATATTAATCTTCTGTATGAATCATTGGCTTTTTCGAATTCTTCTATCCCTTGAGGAGAATCTTCAAAATCTTCAGGGAATGGTTCTGGACCTATCTCTTCGACTATTCTATCCCATACTGATAGGTGTCTCCTATCATGACGAAAAACGTCAGGAAACATTCTTTTGCCCTGAAATGCATATGGTAAATGTACAATTATACGGCTCCATTGTTCTGTCAATATTTCATCACTTTCTGGATTATAACGGCCACAGTTAATCGCTTTGGAACGGAAGTCTATAAACGCATTCTTTACTGATTCTGAATAACAACGATTAGAAAATTGGCCGTCGAAAACTGGAGTATCTTTGTGAATTTTTAATGTATGAGATTCAAACATGATATCATCTTTCTTTGAAGAGCGGGGTAATATTGCCAGTATTTTCTCGACTAAACCTTCTTTTTTTGGCTCTCCTGCTTCTTCTGCTAAATCCAATACATTCGAGACTACTGTCTTCATCTCAACTTCACGTCGAGGTTTGAAAAAATCATGAACTGGCATAGTTGAGACCCCCCATATATCAGGAATCTGAATTAATCTGGGATTGTGCCGGATAAGTATTGCACCGCCTCCTGCACCCTGTGTATATTCACCAGAAGAGCCTAGGTCATATTTTGCATTGTCAGCGAAAACAACAATACCAATCCTATCTTCGGCTTTTCTTCCTCTGGCAACCCAATCTAATGTATTGTGCATTGCATCGACTGCTCCGATACATGCAAACGTCATATCAACGACATCACAATTACGAAAGCAGTTCTTACCATAATCACTACAATAACGCTGTTCTAGCATATCCATGATATAAGTCGCAGTTGGCTTGGCACCATCAAGAGCAGATTCTGTGCCCAAATATATTCGTCCAATTTTTCTTGGGTCTATTTTATTTCTATCAATCAAACGGGTACATGCATTTGCACCCATTGTTGCCGTATCTTCATGAGCATCCGGAATAGCCATTGCAGCTAATCCCAATCCTTTGTTCAGTTTTCCAAAATCAGCGCCACGGAATTCAGCAAAATCCTTCATATCAAAATATGTTTTTGGGAAATAAATAGCTATATCATCAATTCCAACATCTGTCATAATGCTCACCTTCGATTATTCCGATACCCAATAGGTTATGACATCTCTGCTAATAATTGTCACCAGATAGTTAGTTTTGACGATACTATGTTTCGCCAGTAATCTCGTTTATGATTTCAATTACAGATGGATTTGCATTGAAATATTCCTGGATTGGCGATAAGATATCATAAAGTCCTGATGCAACTGCCATTTTAGCATCAAATGGGTGAATTTGTTCACTGGAGACCGCGGAAACGAATGAATCTATATCTTTCCAAGTAGAAGGTTCTCCAAATTCAGGCTTTGGAGTTACAACTATTTCCCCTAATCTAGGTAAAATTATGTATTTCGCTATTTCAAAAATTGCTGAAGAAGAATTGCCTACTTCTAGAAATGCTTTACGCATCTTCTTTAGTAATTTCTTTTCATCATCATGGATTAAGATTGCGTTATTTGGGTCCGATTTTGACATTTTATGATCAAATGAATCCATTCTTCCACTAACTCCTTTCAAACCTGAAAGCATAGGAGTATGGATACAAGTTGCTTTTACCCAATTATTTCTATCTGCAACTTCACGCATATACATGTGTGCTTTCCTTTGGTCCATTCCTCCAAGTGCTATGTCAATTTCTAACTCGAAAACATCGGCTGCTTGAAGTGCTGGGTAGTAAAAGGCCGACAAATCATGATCTGAAGAGTCTTCATCCCTTCCCATTATTCCAAATGTTCTCCTTACTCTTGATAAACTCATATTCTTTGAACATCTTAGGACTCGTTCCCAGTACTTTCCACTATCCATGACTTCAGAGGCACGAATGAATCGTATTTGGCCAAATCCATTGCCCTCTTCTGGATGATTTAACAACACCCTAAAGACCTCGGACATGTAATCTGCAGCAAGGGAAATCTTTTTCATATCTCTATTGAATTTATCATTTACCCAGGCGTGCCAATCAGCAAGTAAAATTGTAACATTAACTCCTTCATTCAGTAAATTCTTCATAGTTTCAGCCAATACCAGCCAACCTAGATGGGCTTTGCCACTTGGCTCTAGACCTATGTATGCATTGATCGGGCCTTTGCCGGAGTGAGTGGACGATCCAGCCAGAATATTAGAAACGTGATCAATCCCAATAACTTCCTCACAACTAGAAAACATTCGACCAAGTTTTTCTTTTAAATCTGGACTTAAGGATTCATTTTGGTCATCATTCATCTTTTAACCCCATTATTGGAACAATTTATTTAATTTTTCACCACGGCTAGCTGCCTTTGTGAAGTCACTATTTTCTAAGCATGAGTTTATCTCAGATATTAGAGAATCAGCTTTTTCTTTTACGTCATCTGAAACATTTGAAGATACTTTCATGAAATGTAGTGCTTGTGAAATAGCAGATTTGGCCTTACTTGCTTTCTTAGCCCATTCTTTTGCTTTGTCTCCTCTTTGTTTTGAGTTATATCCAGTTGCTTCATCTAAAAATTGAGTCCATTTCTTACGGCTATCTTGGGCAATCTTCATTGCATCTCTATCCTCGAAGTTAGGAGGTATATTTTTCACATCGACCATCAATGCTCCAGAATCATTGAAATGCGCTTCTATAGATGTCATGATGTCGTGCGATCCGGAGAAGGAGTTATTGCCATTATCATTTACAACTTCGAAATACTTCTTTGCTACCGTTGCCAAACCGCCTTCTTCTGTAATCTGCTTCACTAATCCACGCTTAACGTCGAATCTCTCCATAACCGGTCGGGAGGTAATTTGCTATTCAATACTGCCGGATAATAATGATGAAACTAGAACGAACTGATATACTAAAACTATTGTTTTAACAAAAAAATTTATGATTATTGTGAATAATTAGATAATAATGCTTGTAAAAATATGAACCTAGTGTAAGGATACTTTCATTTGTATTATGCCTTCAGGACGTTTTGAGAAACATGGACTATGAGGCACTAGATTTCTATGAAGTTGATTCGTTATTAAGTGATGAAGAAAGAATGGTTCGTGACATGGTCCGCGATTGGGTGGACGAAGAAGTCATACCAAATATTGAGAATGCGTGCCGAGAAGGAATTTTTCCTGATGAATGGCGAGTGGCACTTGGTGAGATGGGCGTTTTGGGAGCACCTCTAAAGGGATATGATTGTCCTGGCCTTTCTTATACCGCATATGGCGTGATTTGTAGAGAATTAGAAAGAGGTGATAGTGGATTGCGCTCATTTGCAAGTGTACAAGGATCATTGGCTATGTATCCAATATGGGATTTTGGTAGTGAAGAGCAAAAAATGCATTATTTACCAAAAATGGCTAGTGGAGAATGGATTGGATGTTTTGGACTTACAGAACCTGATTATGGATCAAATCCAGGAGATATGATTACTAAAGCAGAAGAAATGGAAGATCATTACATACTTAATGGTGCAAAAATGTGGATTACTAATGGTACAATGGCTGATTTGGCAGTGGTTTGGGCTAAATTAGATGGAGTTATTAGAGGTTTTATCGTAGAAAAGAACGATCCAGGTTTTTCTGCTCCTGAAATGAAAGGGAAGCATTCGCTCAAGGCTAGTGTGACAAGTGAATTGGTTTTTCAAGATTGTAAAATTCCCAAAGATCGTATTTTACCCGGAGTAAAAGGTCTTAGAGGGCCTTTTTCATGCTTAAATAACGCGAGATTTGGAATATCATGGGGAGCAATAGGGGCTGCTCAAGCATGCTTCTACTCTGCGAAAGACTATGCGTTGAGTAGGATACAATTTGACCACCCAATAGCATCATATCAGTTAGTACAGAATAAATTATCTTGGATGCTTAGAGAAATAACAAAGGCGCAACTATTGGCCTATCATCTCGGTCAAAAGAAGGATGATGGGAAGTGGATTCCCGAACATATTTCTTTGGCGAAAATGAATAATGTCGATATAGCCTTAGAGATTGCACGTGTTGCAAGGGATATACATGGTGCAAATGGGATTTTGGACGAGTATCCAGTAATGAGGCATATGGCCAATTTGGAATCAGTAAAAACATATGAAGGAACGCATGATATCCATAATCTTATTCTAGGAAGACACATTACAGGAATTCAATCATTCACCAGAGAAATCTGATGCATTAGTAAATCCAAAATTAGAAGATTTAAAAATAATTGTCGAGAGGATAAAATATGAATATTGCTGTACTACTCAAACAAGTCCCCGATACCACTGCAAAGATTACAATATCTAATGGGAAGGTTGATGAAAATAGTGTAAGTAAATGGTCCATGAGTCCTTATGATGAGTATGCATTAGAATCTGGACTAAAAATGAAGGAAGCAACAGGAGGTAATTTAATTGCCATCACGTGTGGTCCTGAGAGAACTAAAAAGATGCTCACAGATGCTGCTGCGGTTGGTGCAGACACGCTTATTCACATTTCTGAAGATAAAGTATTAGATAGTACTCAGGTGCAAAATCTTCTGGCTACTGTAATTAATAATAATGAAATTGAAGTAGTTCTCTGCGGGAAACAGGCAGCAGATACAAACGCTGGATCGACAGGTCCCGGTGTTGCCGAGATTCTCGATGCAGCTTGTGTAACTATGGTCTCAGAAGTTAGTTTTTCCGAAAATAGTTTTATCTCAGTAAGGCCCAGTAATACAGGGACAGAGAAGGTGTCAACAAGCGGAATAAGTGTATTCACTTTTGATAAGGGTTTATCAGAACTAAGGAGACCCAATGTAAGAGGCATTATGATGGCGAAGAAAAAAGTAATTGAGACAATAAAACCAGAAGAATTAGGACTAGGGGAGGATTCGGACCGTATAATTCTACAAACTCAAGATTCTCCTGCTGAGAAAGAGCCAGGGCAAATTTTCGAAGGTGTTGGTGAAATTCCTACGATAGTGTCAAAATTACGCAATGAGGCAAATGTGATTTGAGGTGATAAAATGAGATTTACAATAATAGCAGAAATGAATGGAGATTTACTACATCCAACAACATATCAGTTAATAGGAGCTATATCAGAGATTGGTTCTGAATCAATAGTTATTTGTCCGAATGGAAAAGGCTCTTCTGAAGCATCGAAAATAAAAGGAGTAGAAAAAATAATCTCAGTTAACGGAGATTGTTTTGATTTATTCGATGGTAGCGCCTGGGCTTCTGCGATTAATTCAGTTTGTGAAGGCACCATAGTAGCATCAGCATCTCCCAATGGAAGAGAAATTGGTTCAATAATCGCAGCAAAGAGGAAAATCCCAATAATACAGGACGTTACTGCAATTTCATCGGGAATTACAGTTACTAGGCCGATTTATTCCGGTAAAGCTACAGAAACTCTGAAAATTAATGGAGATTCGGTGATAACTTTGAGGCCGAATGCGTTTGAAAGTGCAGAAGTAGGCAATGATGCCCCTATTAGTATAGTGGACCAAACATCGGATGTGAGAGTTGCAGTTATTGAGGCAATTAATAAAGCAAGTGAGCGTTTAGATGTTACCGAGGCAGATATTATCATATCAGGAGGTCGCGGGATGGGTTCAATAGACAATTTTTCTCACCTAGAGAGTATGGCCGATACCCTAGGTGCTGCCGTAGGAGCCAGTAGAGCAGTAGTGGACGAATGGGGTATGCCCCATAGAATGCAAGTAGGGCAAACTGGAAAGACTGTTTCTCCTTCATTGTATATTGCAGTCGGTATTTCTGGGGCTATTCAGCATCTAGCAGGAATGAGGTCTAGCAAATATATTGTCGCGATAAATAAAGATCCTGATGCACCTATCTTTACTGTTGCTGATTATGGAATTGTAGCATCATGGGAAGAAGCTCTGCCTATTCTTAAATCAGAATTAATGAAATTGTCTTAGAAAGATGTTGATGTTTTCGCTTTATCATTCCTTATTCTCTCTATCTTTTGGAGATATGCTTCATTAATTCCTCCAGTTACATAGATTCCATTAAAGCATGAGCAGTCAAAACTAGCAAGATCATGATCTCCTACCGATAAGCATGCTTCAACAAGATCATCTAGTCTTTGGTAAAATAACAAATCAGCGCCGATAGCCTCACAGATTTCCTCATTATTTCTATTGTATGCAACGTATTCGGTTTTTGCTGGCATGTCTATTCCGTAAACATTAGGATGGATTATTGGAGGAGAACAGGAAGCAAAATATACCTTTTTCGCACCTGCGTCTCGAGCCATTTGAACTATCCTACGTGAAGTATTTCCTCTAACTATGCTGTCATCAACTATCAAAATAATTTTATTATTGAATTCTCCCTCAATAGTATTCAATTTCTTTCTAACAGAATCTTTTCTTACAGATTGCCCTGGCATTAAGAAAGTCCGGCCAATATATCTATTTTTGACAAATCCTTCTCTGTAAGGTACGCCCAAATGCTTTGCTAAATCCAGAGCTGCAATCCTTCCACTATCGGGAACAGGAATTACAGATTCTATCCCATGACTAGGAAGTTTTTCAGATATTCTTTTTGCGAGTAATTCACCCATCCTGAGTCTTGCATCATGTACAGAAATTCCATCTATTACAGAATCAGGTCTTGCAAAATAAACATGTTCAAAAATACATGGACGATGTGATATTTCTGGATGACAAATTTTGGAAGATATAGTGCCATCAATTCTGACTACAACCGCCTCACCCGGTTCAATATCTCGATCGGGAGTGAATCCAAGTGCCGTGCATGCAACACTCTCTGATGCGATTAATACTTCCGTAAAATCTTCTAATTCATTTTTACCCATAAATAGAGGTCTGATGCCATGAGGGTCACGGAAAGCAATAAGCCCCCACCCGGTTATTAGTGCCGTAACGCTATAACTACCTTCGACTCTTAGATGAAGTCTTTTAATTGCCCTAAATATATCATCTTCTAGTAATGACTCCATTCCTCCTGGCCTACCATTAAGTGAACGTTGAATTTCAGCAGCGAATAGGTTTAGAAGAGCTTCTGAATCTGAACTGGTATTCACTTTTCTGTGGTCATATTCAAGCAATCCATTTATTATATCATCATTATTATTGAGGTTGCCATTATGTGCAATACTGACTCCAAATGGAGTATTGGTGTAGAATGGTTGTGCTTCGTCCGCAGAATTCGAACCTGCAGTAGGGTATCTAACATGTCCTATTCCCATCGATCCAGTTAATTTTTGCATATGTTTCTCTGTGAAAACGTCGCGTACAAGTCCGTTCGCCCTTCTGTGGGTGATATTTTTTGAGTCACTAGTTACTATGCCTGCTGCATCTTGGCCTCGGTGTTGTAAAACTAACATCCCATCATATATCATGGATGCCGTATGAGAATTTGGGTGGCCGACAATTCCGATGATCCCGCACATCGAATACCAAAGCGTCCTCTGGGACTAAGGACTTAGGCATTTCTAGAGAAACAGATTAAATTAGCGTTGATACATTGATCTATTTCTTTTATTCCAACGATATTTCCTTATTTTTGCAGTAGCGCCATAACCACAGGATGCACAAACAGATTTCTGTTTATGATAAGAATGACGGCCACATCAACGGCATCTAATATGAGTTGACTTCTGTCTTTTTCCCATACTCGGCGTACCTTTGGACATACATAACACTCCTTGAAGACAACGCGGCCACCGACCAA
>PCAI01000043.1 GCA_002731195.1 Methanobacteriota archaeon
ATTTTTCCAATCCCTTGGTTTTACCTCAGTGAGCTTGGACCTCGAGGGGCTCGTGAGTGGAAAGCTCAATCGACGTTGACCAACCCGTGACTGTGCTGCATCTTGTCCGCGGTGCTGCAAAACGAGCATCCCATCGTATATCATAGATGCAGAATGGGAATCCGGGTGTCCGACAATTCCGATGATCCCGCACATCGATACCATTACTCCCTCTGATACTTAGGACTTAGCCATTTCTGAAAAAAATGATTAAACT
Source organism: Methanobacteriota archaeon (assembly GCA_002731195.1). Taxonomy (GTDB): domain Archaea; phylum Thermoplasmatota; class Poseidoniia; order Poseidoniales; family Thalassarchaeaceae; genus MGIIb-O3. Next base: position 257 of record PCAI01000043.1, read on the forward strand.
AGCGTTGATACATAGATCTATTTCTTTTGTTCCAGCGGTATTTCCTTATTTTTGCAGTAGCACCATATCCACATGAAGCGCATACTGATTTCTGTTTGTGGTAAGAATGGCGACCGCATCGGCGGCACCTAATATGAGTTGACTTCTGTCTTTTTCCCATACTCGGCGTACCTTTGGACATACATAACACTCCTTGAAGACAACGCGGCCACCGACCAACTTGTTATGAGAGTTGCCCTGAAATAAATGTAAATCTACTTCTAATCTCAATCTAATAATTTTAGAAGAGGATCTTCGGGTCTTTTTCTAAAAAATAGTTTTATAATTATGAATGTGATAAATATGTAGAAGAATGGAGAGAAATACAGGATTGAAATGATTGAGTTAGACATTGATTCCCTTAATGAATAGAATAAACTAGATTCTGGGTTTAAAGTGAAAGAATTAATCGAAACTACTAGTAGGAGAAATAAAATATTCCCCATCAGAAGAGGTAGTATTCGATGATATGGATGGTATGAACATATTAAATGGATTAAAAATAACAAAGAAATAAAAATGCATCCATCGAGAACAGAAGATAGGGTATCATTAATCTCAATCTTCATCTTTATTTCCTCCCATATTACGTTTTAATATGCTAGTGACATATTTCTTCTCACTTTCAGAAAGAGGTAAAGATTCTGCTACCTTAGGGGTGTGTGATTCTACTAATTTAATTATCCAAATAAGATATATTAGTCCAAAAATCATACCCAATAAATTGGCCATTACGAGTAAAAAATCTTCCTTCTGGGAATTAAAAATGAATTTGAAATAATATATCCATGACGTAGCGATTAATATTATTCCGAGTATCTTAATCGGGCTTATATTTACCCAATATATTTGCGAGCCATATAGCACAAGATATACTCCGACAATTGAAAGGATTAACCAAGGTAAATTATCTAACATAATATCAAATAGATTTTCTTCAATGGAAGATAATTGCCCATATGGTAAAAATATCAAAACCAAACCTAATGATATTATGGGCTTACCAAAATTACTTCTCCTAAAAGCAGGCCCGATTCTATGCAAAGATAAGCCACAAAAAAGTAGTAAAAAACCAAACCAGAATTGCATATCGGCCCAATCCATGCATGACGGACTATGAGTAGTGTACATGTTATTTTTGGATTAAATGAGAGATAGAAATAGAATTCAGTCTTGATAGACTTCATATACGGGCCATCGGTGGCCCGCTTCGTCGAGAGACAGTAAGGTGACTAAGATGGTTAAAATGCCCCGTAAAGTAATGCGATATAGTCCATCTGCTGGAAAACATACTGAACATACTGTTGAGCGTGTTAAAAAGCGTCGAGCAAGTGAGTTAAAATGGGGACAAAGAAGATTCAGAAGAGTTACATCAGGATATCGTGGTTTCCCACGACCAAAGCCTTCAGGTGAGAAACCAACAAAAAGAGTGAATCTGATATTTAGATGTACGGAAACTGGTAAAGCACACTCTCCAGCTGGCCAGCGAGCAAGAAAATTTGAACTTATAGATAAATGAGGAATACTAAATGAGTGGGAGATTTCTAAGAGTAAATTGCCGAGACTGTGGTAATGAGGCAATAATATTTGAAAGAGCGGCTACACTAGTATCTTGTTCTGTCTGCGGATCTACTTTAGTGAGTCCTGCAGGTGGAAAGGCTGATCTCAGTGGTTGCACAATAGTAGAAGCCCTCGAATGAAAGAGGGTGAGAAAAAGTGTCAAAAAATGATGAATGGCCTGAAGAAGGTGAATTATTAGTTTGTACAGTAAAAAATGTCCGAGAAAATGGAGCATATCTTACTCTAGACTCCTATGAAGGCAGAGAAGGTTTTGTATTCATTGGAGAAGTATCTGCCGGATGGGTTAAGAATATCCGATCGCATGTTCGTGAAGGACAGAGAGTTGTTGCCAAAGTAATAGAAGTCAAAAAAGATAAAGAAAGTATAAATCTGTCAATTAAGGCAGTTTCAGATGAAAGGAGAAGAGATACTCTTCAAGGTAGAAAAAACCAACAGAGAGCAGTACAAATGATGCGATTAGTTTCCGAGAGAATGGGTTGGGAACAGGAAAAAACTAGTGAAATTTCCAGTGAAATGACAGAAACATTTGGTACTTTATATGGGGCATTAGAAGAATGTGCAATATCAGATACGGCACTTACTGATGCTGGTTTTTCTGGAGAATGGATAAAAATAGCAACTGAAATAGCAATAGATAATATCATCCCACCCTTTGTAGAAATTAGAGGTAATTTCGATATTGAAGTATGGAGTTCGGAAGGCGTCAATGCGATAAGAGATGCATTAATGGCAGCAGAATCCTGTGCTGAAAATCTGGAAGAAGTTACGCTTACTTGTCATTATGATGGAGCACCTCATTATAGAGTTGATATTCGTGCACCTGATTATCCTACTGCAGAGTCTGTGTGGGAAGCCGCGCAAGAAGCAACTAGAAAATATATGGATTCGGTTGATGGGTCAATCAGTATTGAAAGGCTCTAAGAGATTCTAAAACATCCGATAATTCATGTACTTCATTACAAGGGAGTGCTTTCTTGTATTGCCATGGCGAGGAGTAAATTGAAACGATGTATTTCCTGTAATAAATATGGACTTGAGACTAATTGTAGTGTTTGTGGTAAATTAATGGAGGTAGTTGCTCCGCTAAAATATTCTCCCGAGGATCCGCAGGGGAATCGTCGAAGGCAACGACTTAATGCTGGAAGCAAGGAATGGTTAGACTCTTTACCGACAACAAAGGAAGGTAATTTAGATGAATAGGACAATTATTCATTGGTTAGTGGGTCAAAAGTTGCCAGAACATGTTGCAATTATAGAGGCAGTACCAGGTGTCGGTAATGTTGGAAAATTAGTTGTTGATGGGTTAATTAAGAAACATCCATCTAGAACTCTGGCATGGATACTACATCCTGATTTACCGCCTCATGCAGTAATTGGCGATAAAGGATTAATTTTGCCTCCGAGAATTGAGATAAATTCAGTTATGCTACCCGATAATACAACCATAATTACAATAGGAGGGAATTTGCAACCTATGACTGCAGCAGGGCAATTTGAAGTCTCTGAAGAAATACTGAAATTGGCAAACGAGAATAAGACTCCTCAGCTGTTGGTTCTTGCTGGATTAACAGCAGGAATTGAAGACAAGAAAATACATGTAATATGCTCGGATGAGAATGTGAGGAGAAATTTGGAAAAGAATGATATTCAAGTTAGTAAAGATCAGCCTAAAGAGGGAATTATAGGGATTGCGGGGCTTATCGTCTCATTATCTCCAATATACAAAGTCCCAACAGTTGGCCTTATTGCTGATACGGTAGGAGCTAGTGCTGATGCTTTGGCAGCTAATAGAATGGCATCATGGATAGATGCTGCACTAAATATCCCTCTCGGTTTAGACTTAGATGTAACTGAGGAAACTGCAAAGAAAATAATGGAGACAATAAATACTTCAAGATCAATAGATGATTTATTGAATTCTGAAGAAAATGAAGTTTCAAGTGACTTCTATGTTTGAGTGATTTTATGAATCTTTTACTTTCAAGTGGAGGGAATAGTTCTTTAAAAAAAGAGCAAATTGTAGAATTACATGCACATATAAAAAGTCTATTTAAAGGTATTAAAAGAGTTCTTTTCATCTCATATGCGCAAAAGAGGCATAGAGAATATACAAAAGAAATTAAAGAAAAATGGTGGCCTTTGGAAGATGTAGAATTGATTGGTATAGAAGAATTTGAAAATCCGAAGGAGGCCGTTATTAATTCGGAAGCAATATATGTCGGAGGAGGAAACACATTTCTTTTGGCTAAGAAGTTACAAGAAAATGATTTAATTAGTTCATTGAGAAATGTTGTAAAGAATGGAATTCCCTATATGGGAGTAAGTGCGGGCTCTAATATTGCTTGTCCGAGTATGATGACTACCAATGATATGCCAATCGTTATGCCAAAATCGTTTGAAACGTTAGGATTAATAGACTTTCAGATAAATGCACATTATCATGAAGGGAATATTTGGTATAAGGATAATGGGGCATTTAAAATGCACAGAGGAGAAACGCGTGCGCGTAGAATTTCTGAATTTCATCAATTCAATGAAATTCCCGTGATAGGCCTGTGTGAAGGATCAGTAATAAGGTGGAAGGAGGATATGGGGCAATTATTGATAGGTGATGCTAACATATTTATTCAAAATAAAAAAACAAAAAAGATAGAGAAGGGCACCAATATTGATAAATATCTCAATGTAATTTTATAATTATTTGATATTGAATATCTTGTCTGCATTTGGAGGAGTATTAATTCCTGATGAAGAAAACAATTCGGCAACAGATTGGAAAGAGAAATTCTTATCTCTAAATTTCTTGGCCCTATTACTAACTATTCTCCATGCTCCCTTATTTCCAATCCCTGGTACTGCAGAAAATTGATTTTCAGTGGCTTCATTAATGTTTAGATTTACTTCTACGCCAGAAATACTACGCATTCCGTGTCCAGTCACTAGGATATCAGATTCTGTCTCAAGAGGTATTTGATAGGGAACTCCAATAAGTATTGGATAGGCCCCTATTTGGCGTCCAAATGTCAACCCAGATTTGCCATATATCGAAACATCATGGTGTTTACTATTTGTTACTTGCTTAGGATCTCGTATCCGGTCACCATGCGACTCCCACCATACTCTTTTCAATATTGAACCTAGTGGGAACATTTCTTGTAAAAGTGGCTTATCTATCTCATTACGTACTTTTTGTTTAAAATCATTAAACAACTCACTTGGGATTTCCTGAAATCCAAGGCCTTCTACTTGCCTAATGTTAATCCTACGAATCCATAATTTCTTGGAGCGTAATTGTTTTAGAAGATTAAGATTCATTTGATATGTAGATTCAGTTTCTCCATTTAGTCCTGCTATAAAGTTCAAGCCAGGCAACAACTTTGGAAGGCCGCGTGGACCTCTTTCTCTTCCGAACTCGTTGATATGCCGAATCGCTGTGAATAATTGTTCTGGATTACAATTGAGCCAATTCATGCTATGCACATTTGGATCAGCAGATTCCAAACCAAAAGACAAAACTGCCCCATCAGAGAGATGTTCTACCATTCCTTTAGTTATCTCTGAAGATATTTCCAAATTTTCAGCAATAATAGAAGGATTGGCATTATCTACATGTAATATTTCAAGTCCCTCATTATTCCTTAATTCAGATAAGATATTTAGAATTGGACCTGGATTAGGTATTGGATATTCCATATCCTTTACTCCTTCAGCCCGATACGTGTAAATATCTGTGGCGCCACCTAGTCTTACATTTCTAACTCCTGATTCTATTGCAGAATTTATCTCATTCAGTATGTCTTTCTCCTCTCTCCAAATTGGCATACCCTTCTTTGGTTCAATGCAAAATTTACATCCTCTTTTGAAACGTACACAACCCTGGTATAACTCTACTTCATAAGTCAAAGGACCATTTCTACCATCTTCTGTAAATAAATCAGGATGGTGAATGACGGATTTGGAAGAAGAACCATGATAAGCCCAGTCAGACCATTGTTCAGCAGTACGTTTCTTATTTTTCCAAGTATTGGTTGAGAGGAAATGATTCAGTGAAGCATCCGTATCTTGTACAGTACAGAATAAATTATTACGTAGAGGAGTCCATCCATCATATCTCCAGTGTCGTATTGCCCATCCTCCACAAAGTACTGGTTGATCACTGGGAAAAATAGACAAAAATTGATCTAGTTCACGTCTGCTTATTGGCGTCCCTCTGATGTATTTTCCTGGAACTATTGCACCTGCTAGAATCACAGCACCATCTAATTCAGATAGTTCTTTTTTCAATTTCATTCGACCATTTTGATCTGATAATTTATGCTTATGATGTATTCTCCATTGATCAATTGTCATATAGGTATATGTAATTCCCCTAGATTCTAAAACACCACAAATATATCTTATATGAAACCCCAAGTAATTAGGGACTCCAAAGGCAGCAGGTTCATCTTCATAGCCATCTATTACTAACCAACCCTCCATAAGTAATCAGAACCTTCGAATCGGGTTAAGGACTTCACGTCTTCGCAATAATTACTTCCTGTTACGATTTTTACGATTTCTAGAAGAATCTTGTCTAGATTCTTGAATGGACATTTTTCGGCCATTTAATTCCTTATTTTTTAATTCCGAAATAGCCTTTTTACCCTCCTTAACATTCTCAAATGTTACAAAGGCAAAGCCTTTTGATTTGCCTGTTTCTCTATCTGATGCTATATGTAAATCTTTTAATTTTCCAAATGGTGAGAATACTGTTCTTAATTCATCTTCAGTCACCTCGTAATCCAAACTGGCTACAAATAGTTTAATTCCTGCCGCCTCGGATGCTTTTGATCTAGCTTTCATTAGGATTTCACGTTCTTTTGATAGTTCATCCTTTGATGCTTTACCATCTTTTACCTTAGACATGCAATCTCTGCAACGAATTGGTTTTCCAGGTGTTGGGACGAATGGTACGTCTGTTTTTACTCCACATAAAGTACAATTTGTAGGATGCATTGTCCTCTGTGGGCGATTATTAGAAAAGTTGTCCCTTTTTGCCCTGGATATTTCAGGTTTTATGTGTACACTCCCACGACGGAAATCTGCCATAGGAGAAAGATATGGACGTGCCCCATCATGCCCGAGCATTGAATCGGCTGCTGGCGACCATCTCTCTCCTGGTCTATTCAAAAGATTAATTTCATCGTTATTTATTGAAGTGAAGCCGTTACCAAAGTCAGAAGAAAGGACCCTATATCCAGTATAGTCGCACCTATTGCATGTGACATTGAAATCGGGCCTCCTATCACTAGTTTCCAGGTCTAGACCACAGGCAGGGCAAAGAGCATGCAAAACTCCTAAACTAATATCTCCTTTTGTTGATGCTTTAAGTATTGGATCTGAACCAATAATCTTAGCCCTAATGATATCTCGGATTCTCATTGTATCTCCTGCAGAAGGAATGAAGCGATCGACTAGTTCTGTGATGTATATATCTGCAAATTGGTACAAAGCAGGTACATCTCTGTGACCTGAGTCTGTGTCTTCTATGTGCAAAATCTTTATTTCTGCAGTTTTGGCATTCAAGCGGTTTACTTGGCCAATAAATACGTCTCCAATATTTGGAATATTCACTTGTGGTCTGTCTGAAATTAAATTAATAATACCATCATTGATTTCTAGCATTCCGGAAAAAGATGCGATAACTCCATTTTTTCCTTCATGTAATCCATCTCCAACTTCAACTCCTTCTGGAACCATGATAGGTGTCCCAGGAGAAACGAAGTCACCGGCACTGGCAAGCATGATGCTGGGC
>PCAI01000032.1 GCA_002731195.1 Methanobacteriota archaeon
CCATTTCCATCACCATCTTCGTAATCTGGATCATATGCATCTGGAATACCGTCACCATCAGAATCTGTAGCAGAACCATCATTAGGATCATTTGGGAATGGGTCATCTGCATCATTAGTTCCATCACCGTCAGTATCAGCTGAGTTTGGATTTGTACCTGCAGCATATTCTTCTGCATTAGTAAGTCCATCTCCATCTGGATCGGCACTAGAGTCAGTTCCTGAGTTTGGATTTAAACCGTAACCAACTTCCCATCCATCTGGCATTCCATCATTATCTGTATCTGGATTATTCATGTCTGTTCCAGCATCTTGCTCTTCAGCATTGGTAAGTCCATCGCCATCCCAATCTGCTCCACCGTCAGATGGATCTAAAGGGTCTGATCCATCAGCACTAACGCCAACTGAACCTGCCATTGTTACTAAGAGAAATGCTATTAACATACTCGTATTCTTTGTAATATTCATTTTATTTTTCATTTTTTCACTTCCAATTATTTATTTTTTTAAAACCGCTTTTAATCTCTAAATCTACCGATATGTAATTTAATAATATAGAACATTGTAGATTTTTTTTATGTAAAAGGAGGGAGATTTGAAATACAAAAATATCTAAATAACGCTATACTGCGCTAAATATTATTTATTATTCAGTATTTTCTTTTTTATTTTTCTCCTCCATTTAAACATTGCAATCTCGCGGCTTTCATAGGGAACCCTCCGTTCCCTCTAGAGTTACAGAGTAATATAGACTATATTAAATATACTAAGGAGTTAATTTTAGTAGATTGGCCTTAAATCTTGCAGTTCCAAGGAAATGGATCACAGGAGCAAGGAGTGTTACAATGACTAATGATACTAAAAATATAATTGACCAGATGCCTAAGCCATTACCAAAAGAAAAATATAATGACCAACCTAATATTACTAATACCCATGGAGCATATCTACGAGAAAATAATGACATTCTAGCATTAACTAATTCATCAGAATATAATTGAGGTACTTCTTCAGAGTCAATCATTCCTTGCTCTACTGCACATCGAACACATGTCAAATAACGTGGCCCATTACCAGCTATAAATTGGCTTTGAGGATAATGTTGCTTACAAATTCTACAAGACGGCATGTACTTCTATACCTAACCAAGCATACTTTATCCTTCAACGCTACGGTTCTTTAATCTAATTTTCAATATAAATTTTGGAAATGTTGATTGGTTTCTTATTGATGAAGTTTTGTAAAATTTTGTTTCCCAATGGACTACCTACTGATTCAGGATGAAATTGGATGCCAAAAACTGGTAAAATTGGATGTCTGAGGCCCATAATAAGATTATTCGACTCTTCCCAACAAGTTTCGATCAATAAATCGTTATTCGAAGATAATATCAAACTATTATATCTCATTAAAGTTAGTGGGTTGGGTAAATTCTGATATAATCCCTTTCCATCATGTATTATTTCAGAGGGTTTGCCATGTACTGCTCCAAGCGGTGATTCAAGTAATTCCCACCCAGCTGCTAAACCTATTGCTTGATGTCCTAAGCATAAACCAAGCAAGGAAATATGTAAATTATTATTATTTTTCAATTTACCCTCAAGTGCCATACGGGATAAATGCATAGAAATTTCTGATTTATTTGGTTTTGAAGGACCTGGTCCGATAATAATATGAGAAGGGTTGTATATTTTGATCCATTTTTTAATAATTCCATTGACGTTATCAATCCTATCTATTGGTCTGCCTTGTAGAATTCTGACATTTTTTCCCATATTAGAGATTGAATTAGCTATATTTTCAGTAAAAGAATCCAAATTATCAATTATTATTATTCTAGAAGATTCTTTACTCGTTTCTCCTCTAATTATTTTTCCATTATTTTTATATGTGAAATTTTTTCTTGGCCCTAATTTACTCAAAAGTCCAGATTTTTTAGGGATGGGGCTTATTTTCATATTTCTTTCAGGGAGATCTGTGCCACTGAAACCAGTTCTAAATCCCCATGTTGCTTCTGTTATTGCAGCAGCTTTCCAACGAGACTCTTCAACTTCTTTTGATGGGATGGAATCATTGACTATTCCACCCCCTGCTTGTACTGTACCATACCAAGAATTTGGTCCAGAATGAGATTCTAGTGTTCTAATTAATATATTCCATTCTGATTTTCTATTATGGAAATTGATATGCCCAACAGAACCTGTCCATGCACCTCTAGGGTGTTGTTCTAATTCATTGATTGCCGCAATAGTTACTAATTTTGGACAGCCGGTAATTGAGCCTCCTGGGAATAAAGAGGCGAGGGCATCACCAACTGTCAATTCAGGTGCCAATTCTCCTTCTACACCGCTGACAAGATGTTGGACAGTAGAAAGTGCTTCTATACGCCAATTCGCCCAATGAACAGTTCCTGGTTTACATATAGGAGTTAAGTCATTTCTTTCAAGATCCACCAACATAAGATGTTCGGCTAATTCTTTTTCGCTGGAAACCAATTCAAATTTTAACTCTAAATCGGTTTCCTCATCTAAACCTCTAGCTCTTGTTCCTTTTATGGGACGAGTATTGACTATTTTTCCGTCTGTCTTAATTAATCTCTCAGGGCTGGCAGAAGAAACAGCCCATCCATGATCATGAACATAAAACCAAGCACCAAACGGTGAAGGGCTATTGTTAATCATACGTGAAAATGAATCCCATGGATGATCTGACATTTTGCCCTTCCATGTTCTACCATAATTAAGTTGATACAAATTGCCTTTAACGATTGCATCTTTTATTTGAGAGATTTTTCTAGCATGTTTGGCATCACTTTCACTATCTGGTACAATATTTTTTATTGGAGTTAAGGGGTATCGATGTTGGTTAATATTATCATCGAATGTCGCGTTTGACCAAGGATGATCTTCTAAAGAAATGGAATGTAGTTGGTTTGTTTTTCTTTCATGTACCCACCATGCCTCAGTTCTCCACATTACTCCCAATAAACTACCCGATTTTGGTACATGCTTAAGAAATACTGAATTTGTCCATCTGGACATATCATAGCCCAATAAACCAGCAAAACCACCAGGGACAATTGGTAATTCATTTTCTGAATTACACTTTATTTCATAATCTTTCATTATCCTCATTGCTTCTGATAGATCTTTTGCATAGGATTCTTTTATCGTAGACCATTGATTATTTTTTAGTTCTTGGATGAGCATTTGTAATGGATTGGGTTTTTCTAGTAACACATTTCCATCAAGAGCAGAATTGTTTAATTGGTTATGGTTAGCATTTTCTGGTTCAAAAAACAATATTCTCAGACTGTCTAGAGCTGGTAGAAAGGAATATTCGGATAAATCTGTTATTGGCCCTGATGAATGAAATAATAATTCATCCATGAGTGGTAATGATGATTTTCTATTTGATAATAATATAGATATTAAAGGATTATTATCCTTATCAATTTTGAATATTCGATGTAAAATTTCAGACATCAAAGCTCCCTCAGGAAATCCCAATTTAACCAATCATTATTTAATTTATTGAGCCATACATCTCTTGCTATTTGATACAATTTGCCCTTTGGTTTTCCTATTAAAGTGCCATCTATTGAACCGACTGAACAGACTCCCATGCCACTCCCCATGACAATAAGTTCAGTAGCCCTTGACAACATGTTGAGGTTTATTTTAGCACTTCTGATTGGTATTCCTAATTCCTCTATATCATTTCTTAATAGTTCTAATGTTACAGAATCTAGTGCACCATCAACATTACTTGGGTGATAAGCAACTCCATCAATATCCAACATCAATGGAATACAATGATCACCATCTATTAGTAAATTATTTTTGAAAAGTAATGCTATGTCAGAATCATGGCTAAGCGCTTGTTCTCGAGCATTATTATATGGTTGCCAGTCTCCATGTTTAGTTCCTAGTATAGGTAGTTCGAAATTGGGTAACATCATTGATATTGCCTTCAGGGGATCATCTTTCCAATCCTTATTTTCACGCATTTGTATAGATATGTTACCATTTTTCTCAACAATAATTTTAATTAAAAAAGGGATTTCTTTGTTTGTTCCGTTAGAAGGGTTGAAACTTGTTTGTTTTTCTAATTCACTAAGAACCATGCTTGGCAAATCATCAACAACTTCTATACCAAGAATTTGTGAATGTTTCAAAAGTCTATTAAAATGTAAATCTGGAGCTAAAAAAGACCTTTTGCCATCCCAAGCCATTGCAGTCCAGACTTCTGAAGATGGATTTGCAGAGGTGGACATGTTTAACCCGAACAGGTATACCTTTCAATGTCTATTGGTCTTCTAGCATATCATCTAAAAATGTCGTATCGATTTCTTTTTTTGATAAATTATCAGCCATTTTATCTAAATCTTCAGAGTCTATTAAATCAGCCATTTTATCTAAATCTTCAGAGTCTATTAAATCAGCCATTTTATCTAAATCATTCATGGATTTTACAAAAGCATCCTTAGAATCAAGGAGTTCATCTTCTATTTCAGAAGAAATTATATTTGGACTAGAATTGGTATCTTCTATTTCATAATTATCAAATTTTGAAGTTTGTTCATTATCGTCTTCAAGTACTGATTTTTCCATTGTAGATGTAATGATTGTATCTAGATCTTCATCTTTCTGAGTTAATTCATCTTCTAGATTTACTTCGATTGTTCCCATTTCCCATGGCTCTGGAGCTATCTTATCCTTTGGCTTTATTATTAAAACAGCGCCAATAAATATCAGAATTGAAGATAATAGTATTATAATAAAATTCATATTTCCTTCTAATAATTGTTCCATCCATGATATACCTGATCCGTCATCAAGTAATCCTCCACCACCAGGAGTGTAGTCAGTCCATGGCTTAACCTCTAATGGATTTACACCTAATCTTTGTAACTCTCCATCTGAAGCAACTACTGCTATCCAATATGTAGCTGATTGTTCTATTTCAATACCATTAAACGAATTGAAAGATATAGTATTTGAAGTAATATTATTTGCTAAAAGAGAAGCATTTCTTGTATCTGAAAATGGCCCTAAACTGTAATAGGCACTATAAGAAACGACTTTTGCATCATTAGATAAGTCCCAAATAATTTCAATATTTGTACCTGCAAGATTCCAATATGATTGAACACCAGAAAGTATTGGCAAATGTGCACCTGGATCCAATATACTTTCATCAACTAAACTAATCATAGAAGTCGCTAAATCATCAAACCATGCATTTGAAGAAGAATCAACGGCGACGATAGTAACCCAAATTGGTAGAGATGTTCCGAGTGGTTGACCATCAGATAAGTATTGTAATAATATTGGCATCTGTACATCTCTATCAACGATTAATGCTGGTTGAATATTATTTACTTGTGTAAATGGATTACCTGCAACTGCATAAATCCAATATTCTGCAACATCAGAAGATTCACTCTGCGCAAATTCTACAAACATTCCATCACCAGAATCAGGGCTTCGATCAGTAAGAATAGGCGAATCCATTCTATCCGGAGGGTAAATATCTCCTCTATTATCAATAGGAGTAACAATAACTACATGGTCCTCAAGATTTGATAAATATGCATTACCTGCTAAATCATGTATTGTTATTGTCACATATAGGGGGATAGATGGTCTAATTTCATCAGAAGATAGTTCTGAAGGTTCATTCCCGTACAATGCTTTATCTAACGTTACTTCCAGTTTTAATGAGTTTTCTATTTGCCTTTGATTTATTATCATTAATTCACAATTATATTCCTCACAATGTTGATTGATTTCAATTAAATTACCAAGTGGATATTCCGATGCCCATACAGTATAATGACTGAAATCATCAGCTATGCTTCTGTTCCAGGATATATCTATTGCAGTTCCGTCATCTGATGGGTGATCCCATGCTTGTAAACCAGAGACTTTTTCAGGAGCAGAGGCGGAAATTGAATCAGTATCAATATCACTGTAGGCTGTTGTAGTGACTACATTCACTGGTTCAACGGCCATATTGCCCCAGTCATCCACAGCAACAACTCCAATCCAATATACAATTCCATTCTCCAATGTTGTCCCTCCTATTGAATCAATAATTGTACTACCAGTAGAACAATCTGAGACATATGAAGCGGTAGGCCAACCATCCACGCTAGTAGGTGGTTGAAAACCTGAAGCTGGTAAGATATAAATGATGTAATAAGAACAATCTTCTTCAGCATTTGGAGACCATGAGACTCCTATTCTGCCTCCTTCATCACTTGCTATATCATATGCATTAACATCAGAAATCTGAGCAGGAGGAATACCATCATTTAGACCACCTGCAGTTACTACAGGGCCAAAGACGGTTGCATTTACTAAATCTGATTGTCCATTCTGGTCAACACAAACAATTGCAAACCAATATGGGACATTCCCTTCTAATTCCAATACCGTACTGTTTCCACTTGCGAATGATAAATCAGAAGCGTTATTTAATGCTAAGGCATTAGTTATTTCTTGCTTTACTGACCAAATTCTGGTCAGATAAGGATCTAGTTCTTTACAAGCAGACCATTCTGCGTTTACTACCCCTGGTATGCCTCCTGACAGAGGAGCTACTGAAAGCCATTCTGGAGGTTTTGGAACTTCATCGGTTGGAGTCGCATTACCTTCCCATGTCATCGGTTCTCCGAGTGAACCATCTTGATATTCTATAGAAATAGCAGCTCTATATTGTCTATCATCAGAAAGTGGTTTAACCATACCATCTTGGTTTGCTTCAGAAATTATTGCAGAAGTTTCAGACCAAAATGATATTCTCTGATAAGTAGCGAAATTATCAAGATCTTCTTTCAAAGGAACCCAATCAGGATCATTTGTAGAGTCCCAAACATATAATCGATAGGCATACCAAGCAGAATCTTGAGCAGGCAACCATGAAGCTTCTAATATTCCCCCTCCATCATTTGGCCTATCTGTTAAATTAGTAATTGATGTAGGGGCCTCTAATCTATTCCAATCGTAAGTTAATCTAATCATTAATTTACCATCTTGTGGAGATTGTAAACGTATTTGTAATTGTGATGAAGAGGAGCCCGGTGGCGTATTGAAAATAGCAGATTGGAAATTAGTCTGAATACCTGAATTATAGTCTGTTAAGTTCCACGTACCAGAATAATTTAACGATTGAGATTGTGCCCATATCCAAGCACCGCTTTGAGGTGCTGAGAATATCAATGGACTATTGTACATCGGTAATTCTCCCGGATCTACTTCAGAATCTGAAGAAGAACTGATGTTTATTGGGTTATTTTCAGTGGCCAATATTGTGGACATCCCTGGATGGGTAGTTGTTGTTATGTCGAGTGATTTATCACCAAACACTACCGTAAGAGGAGAAGCTCGTTTTTGGTATTCTCTCGGTAATTCTTGTAAAGTTTCTATTGGAGAAAACAAATGTAATCCGTCCTGAGATACAATTGCTAATTGATTATTTTTTAAATCGGCATCAATTATGCCGGTCATTATTTTACTATAGACAGTATTATGATTTCCATTTGCCCGCAGTATGTCGATGCCCACTGGAGAAATCATCACTATGTTTGTACCATCAGATAAAATCTGAGAAGCGGGCCATGAAAGTAAATCTTCCACTCCCATTCCAGATTCCATGCGCATTATTGTACCATTCCAATGTACCAATGGTTCACTATCTGTTGCAATATGGACGCCCCAATCATCAGATGTAACAGAACGGACATCGTTACTTGGTATCATGTCAATGTTATAGGTTCCATTTTCTCCATCAGTATTCAAATCCCAAGCAACAACTCCAGGTCTTGTTCTTCCTTCTCCATTATGTGAAATAAAAATAGCTGCATCATGAGAAATAATCTGAGTACTATTATCTTGAGGATTTATTATTTCTCTCGATGTTGCTGGAGAATAAGCTAAACCTGATATAGAGTTACCAATTAAACCATCATCTGAATCCAGAGTTGTCACATAAGAGAGATTTTGATCTAAAATTGATAAGCCGATTGGCCCTCCTAAAATTACTGTTCCATTACCTCCAATGGGACTTGGAGATACCATCAAATGCTGGATAATTGAAGAAGGTAGTCCGTCCAGAGTTGTTATTGGATTATCCCATCCAGAAATAGTAGTGTTCCACATACCCAATCCTCCATTTGTTGCAATTAGTATATGATCATCATATTCAATAAAGTCTCTAACAATATTGCTTGGTAATCCTGCTATTAGACTTCCATGTTCCCAAGTCCCCTTCTCAGTGTCTAGAGATTGGAAACCAGCAGAAGAGCTATCATAGCCCATTAAACCAACAAAGAGTGTTCCATCTTCTTCAAGGAATAAACCATCCATATTTCTATGAAGTCCATTAGGCATTTGAGTCAAGTTTTTTCCAATTGTATCTAAATACATGAGTCCACCTCCTACAGTAGAAACCCAAACCTTTTCTCCATCCAGCCTTAATTCATTGATTATATCATCGAATATTCTGACGCCATATTGCCAATTTACAGAACCATTTTCTATTATTTCACCCTGCAAAATAGTAGAACCCCAGTAAGCATCAAAATAATCACTACTAGTTACCCAGACATGAGTTGTGTTAGAAATTATTTCCTGTACTGAACCGCCAGGTAAGCCGACCAATTCATCGAATCCACCTTGGATAAGTCCCGTGTTATCTAATCTATCAACTCTGTTTATACCTGTATTTTCACCAGATCTACCTATGGCATATATTCTTGACCCAGGAGATTTAACTATAGAACATGCATCCATTCCTCCATCTAATACTATACCGTTCGATGCAGTATTTCCTGATGTCATAATTCTAGTTATTCCTGAATTACCACCAAAGTGAGCGATTAATAAAAGGCCGTTATCGTATAGCATCCCTCCTGGGAAAACACTTCCCTCTGAAACTCCATTTGTATCATCTAAAGGGCTTAGAAAATTATTTGAATTATACGAAAATCTATCTATTCCCACTGAATCTGTATTAAATCCAACATATAGTATTCTGTTTGAGTTGTCACAGGCTAAAGCACGTGGGTCTCGACTTGATATCTGAGAATTATCGGTTGTTATTGGAGAAATCCATTCATTGGTTATTCCATCGCCATCATGATCAGCAGTATCGAACCTAGCAATTCCTCCTCCTGATTGCCACCAGCCACCTTGGAAACCTATTGCTAAATGTACAATGTCATCACAGAATATAATATCAGCGCCGTACCCATTTGGAATATCTCCACTATCCATATCCCATGTTGTCCAATTTCCTTCATACAATACCATGACTAACCCATCATTATAGCCACCAGAAGAAAGCCAAAGGGTGTTACCTATTGCTTTCATAGAATAAAAATCCAATTCAGAATCAGAAGGTAATCCATCATCAGGAAGCCATGGAGAGAGCCATGTTTCATTTATTGGATCCCATCTTAGTATTCCATTCATACTTGCAAAAACATACTCGCCATTAAATTCGGCCATTCCCCTAATTCTTCCATCCACATCATTCCACTGTCCTAATAAAGTCATATTTATCGCTGAAAAACGACGTAAAATATTCTCTCCATAAGCAACCCATAATTCACAAGATGTTGTGATAGGAAAACAATCGCCCAGATATTGTGCATTTACTCTTTCAACATCTCCTAATGTCTCTAGATTATTTGACCAATTATTATCTGTAATATTCCATCTTACTATGGTACCTGAATCTCCAGTGCCGCCCCACCATCCTGTCTCACGGACACTGATCCATAATTCATTACCTACATTTTCAATTCCATGAATTACACCAGAAAATCCTGCTTGGTCACCTGCATCTAGAGTATCCATACTTGAGTTATTTAATAGGTTTATACGATAAACCTCATCTCTTTGAGTCCAAGACTGTCCGCGTTGTAGTGAGTAGTACATTACATCTTCAACAATAATTATGTCACTAGGAGCAGTTTGTGGTAAAGTTGGCCCATTAGTATTGTCTCCTCTTTCCCAATCGACTAAAATGGTATCATTTATTACATCTATTAGAGTTATGCCAAAATCTCCTCCTAACCACATAGTACCATAATCAAGTCCTGGGATTATTACAGTAACGTCATCATCTTCTATGTATCCTTGAGTTCCGTCCCAAGGAGTTAGCCATAATTGACTAGTCATGTTATATCTAGCTACACCAGTATTCTCAAAGCCTAAGTAAACTATATCTTCTATTTGTAATATTCTAGCTCTTTGAGTTTCGTCTCCTGCTGTCCAAACATCCATTACTGTTCCATTAGCGGTATTGATTACTGCGACACCTTCATCAGTACCTGCATAAAGGGTATCAACGCCTATTTTTGATACGCCAAAAACGAATCTGGAAGGTACACTAAGTTCGTCACCATTGTTACCTCCTTGTTCATTCCAACATTCATTTAGAGTTATATCGGGTTCACTTGGAGTAGGCCAGAACCACATGCATGCACCTCTATTTGTACCAGCATAAATTCCATCTGCATCGCTTGTTATATCATAGAAAGCATAAGGATCATTATTCCCTCCTGGTATTGATGTAGGTAGTAATTCCCACTGGCTACCATCCCAACGTGCTAACTCCCCACAATCTCCCCTATTCCAACAATTATTATTTGTATTTGTATCAGAACCTACCAAAAGACCTCCATAAAAGTCTAATGATAGAGATATAACATCATTA
>PCAI01000044.1 GCA_002731195.1 Methanobacteriota archaeon
ATCTGAACCGGCCGGTAAAGATCATGGCTCAGCAGGAGGGAGTTATGATACTGGAATACCAATATGTAGATTACTTGGAAGCGAACCTCCAAAGAAAATGATATATGAATGGATTCAGATAAAGGGAATGGGGCCAATGTCAAGTTCCAAGGGCGTAACAATTGGCCCGGTAGAAGCATTGGAATTAGTGCCACCTGAAATACTTCGATATGTGATAGCAAGGAGTAAAGTTAATCGCCATATTGATTTTGATACAGGCAGTACCTTGTTTGAAATGGCAGATGAATACGAGAGGATGTTGACAGAAACATCAAAACGAGTAGAGGGGGGTTTGACAAGGAGGCAAGAAATTGCAAGAAAAACAAATGAAGGCGCACTTCGTTTGAGTCAGTTAAAAAGAGGTAATGATCCAAAGAATTCGTGGGCGGGAGTTTCTTTTCGTCACCTAGCCTTACTGGCTCAAATAAAAAATGAAGATAGTAGCATATGGAATTCTCTTTGGAAAAGTGGCCATATAGGAAAAAAACCAACATCTGTCTTAGAAGAGAGGTTGAAACGCATGCGAAATTGGATAAATGGCCCACATTTTCCAGAAGATTACAGAATAGATATTCAGGAGAAGATTAGTAAAAATGCCAAAGAGAATATAAATGGACAACAAATAGATTTTTTACTTTATTTGAAAAATATACTAATGAATCTTGAATGGAATGAAGATGGAATAAACAATGGAATAAGAGAGTCTGCTAAAGAAGTAGATATTAAAATAAAAGATGCATTTATTGCTCTTTATTGGTTATTAATTGGCAAAAATAATGGACCAAGGATTGTATCAATAATTTCTGAATTGGAAAGGTCAGAAGTGATTGATTTATTTGAGAGCATATCCAATGTTAAGTCTTAAAGTGATCTTATATCTAGAGAACGAGGTTCTGGCATACCCAATCTAGCCTCATAAATTGCCTCAACTTCCATTTTTGCACCGGCCATGGTGGTGACAAAAGGGATATTCAATTCTACAGCCAATCTCCTCATCATATTTCCATCTAAAATTGCTCCACCTGTAGAACTAGGAGTATTTATTATCAAATTAATTTTACCCTGTCGCATAAGATCTAAGGCATCAGGAGAAGAGCCTTCAGAAATCCTATAACATGTTTCCACGAGTAAATCTCCTGATTCTCGGAGAGTTCTCGAAGTCCCTCTAGTTGCGTATAATTTGAACCCCATATCTTGTAATTTTTTTGCATGGGTTATGACTCCAATTTTGTCTTTATCATTGACTGTCAAATAAACTCCACCTTCGGTTGGAACAGGAGACTCGGTGGCTAGTCTTGCCTTCAGATATGCTGCCGATGCTCGTACATGAGATCCCATGACTTCTCCGGTTGATTTCATTTCTGGCCCAGGTGCAGGATCCAAACCTCTCAGTTTTATGAAAGGAAAAACTGGTGCCTTGACACATACTGCTTCGTTTTGAGGAGTTGGGATTGGGAGATTATCGAGTTTATCGCCCAAGGCTACTCTAGCTGCTATCCTGGCAAGAGGGACTCCGGTAGATTTGGCAACAAAAGGAAATGTTCTGGAACCTCGAGGATTTACTTCCAAAACATATAATGTTTCATCTCTTATTGCGAATTGTATATTGAAGCAACCATTTATTCCAAGTCCTAAGCCGATGCTTTTTGTCCATTTATTTACTTCTGATAACATATTTTCAGAAACATTCTGAGTAGGAATAAAACAAGTTGAGTCCCCGGAATGTATTCCTGCCTCTTCTAGATGCTCCATTATAGCCCCAATAAGAACTGTTTTTCCATCACAAACAGCATCAACATCTAACTCCATAGCATTGCCTAAATATTCATCAATTAGTAGAGGTCTATCGCTAGCAATGTATGCTTCTGCCATATATGCCTCAAGTTGTTCATCAGAGGATAAAATTTCCATCCCTCTACCCCCTAAGACATAAGAAGGGCGAATTAATACTGGATAACCAATTTTTCTAACTGCATCACGTACATCCTCAGATGATTTCGCCGTAAGTCCGTTTGGCATTCTTAGACCATTCTTTGAAGCGAATTGCTCAAAACGATGTCTATCGCTAGCTTCATCTATTACAGAAGGGCTAGTTCCTTGGATAACGGTATTAAGGCCCAATGAATTTAGATACTTGAGATTATTATCTAGAGGTAGGGCTAGATTTATTGCAGTTTGTCCTCCAAATTGAAGTAAAATTCCATCTGCGGATTCTCGTAGTAATATCTCAGATACAGTTTCCAGAGTCAGTGGATCAAAATAAAGTCTATCACTAGTATCAAAATCTGTTGAAACTGTTTCTGGATTGTTATTGATAATTATTGCTTCATGGTTGAGATCTTGTATCGCTCCTGCTGCGTGTACGCATGCATAATCAAATTCTATTCCTTGACCTATTCTAATAGGCCCTGAACCGACAACTACCATTCTTTTCTTACCGCTGTTCTTATTCTCAGGGATTCTATCAATGCCATTTAGTGACTTTCCTCCTTCATAGGTTGAATAATAATATGGCGTTACAGCAGCAAATTCAGCTGCACAGGAGTCAACCATTCTAAATCTTGGGTGTATTCCTAATCCATGTCTCCTCTTTGTGATTGACTGTTCATCTATCTCATTGGAATTTTTTACAGGGAAGCCTGCAAAGGCTTCGGCAATGTAAAGATCAGAAAAACCAATTCCTTTCCAAAGTCGGAGATTTTCTTCAGATATTTGTGAAGTTTTTAGCCCCGTATTGCCAGTTGCGACTACTTCGGATTCTATTGAAGCCATTACCTCAAATCTATGTAAAAACCAACGAGTTATCCCTCCAGTTAAATCCCTTATATTCTCAATATCATATCCTCTTCGAAAGGCCTCAAAGATTGCCCCAATTCTTCTATCAGATGGAATAGTGAGCCATTCTTCTAGTATCTCATCTGGTAGAGGTGTTGATGAATTAACACCTTGGAATTCACCATCTGAGCAATCAGCAACAGTTAGTGGCCTTGGATGAGGACTTCCATATTCTAGGCTGGCCCATGCCTTAAGGCATGCTTCTTCGAAAGAACGTCCGATAGCCATTACTTCTCCAGTTGACTTCATGGAAGTACCAATTGTCCTATCCGCAGTTCTAAATTTATCAAATGGCCATCTAGGTATTTTTACAACACAATAATCTAAAGTTGGTTCAAAAGCAGCAGTAGTGCCCTCGCCGGTTATTGGATTAGGTAATTCATCTAACGTGTATCCAACAGCAATTAATGCGGCCATTCTAGCAATGGGATATCCTGTTGCTTTTGATGCAAGTGCTGAAGAACGTGAAACACGTGGATTTACTTCTATAACTCTAAAATCACCCGTAGACTGATCAAAAGCAAATTGTACATTACAACCACCTTTGATATTTAAACGGCGTATCAATTTTAGTGCGGCATCCCTTAACATCTGGTGATCTTGATCAGACAAGGTTTGTTGCGGAGCGACAACTATAGATTCGCCCGTATGGACTCCCATTGGATCTAAGTTCTCCATTGTACAAACAATTATTGCGTTATCTGCATCATCCCTCATAACTTCATACTCGTGCTCTTGCCAACCAAGTATACTTTCTTCAACAAGTACTTGACCTATTGCTGAATGAAGAATACCTTGACTTGCTATCTCAACTAATTGGCCTTTGTTGAATGCAGTTCCTCCTCCTAACCCTCCTAATGTAAAAGCAGGTCGTATCAATAGAGGGAAACCTCCTAAATTTTCAGCAGCCATGAGTACGTCGTCTATTGATGAGCAGGCTATTCCTTTGCAGACAGGAAGTCCTATTTCTTCACATGTTTTCTTAAATAAATCTCTATCTTCAGCCTCATCAATAGAAACTAAATCACAACCAATTAATTCGACACCTAGTTCTTCTAAAGAACCATCATGAGACAAAGCAGAAGCGAGATTTAAGGCCGTTTGCCCCCCCATACCTGCCAATAAAGCATCGGGACTCTCAATTTCCAGAATACGCTTTACAACTTCAGGCAGAAGAGGTTCTATGTATATTCTATCGGCCATTTCAGGATCGTTTTGTATAGTAGCTGGGTTAGAATTTATAATTATAATTTCATAACCATCGTCCCTTAATGCGCGGCAAGCCTGAGAGCCTGAGAAATCGAATTCGGCAGCCTGTCCAATACGGATAGGTCCGCTACCTAATATGGCAATTTTCTTGATATCATCTCTGCGAGGCATTAAATATCCTCTCCTTCAACAATTAATGATTTTAATTTAGGGTTATTTTGGTTATTCACTAGTTCTGAAAACCTATCAAAAAGTGGAGAAGCGTCATGAGGACCAGGGCAAGCTTCAGGATGGAATTGTATCGTAAAAGCAGGTTTACCTATTAAATCAAGACCTTCAACAGTTTTGTCGTTAGCATTAATATGACGGACCTTGAAATCTGCTCCAAGGATATTATCATTAATTTCTGAACATAATCCAGAAGGGTGGGGAGACAGCATTCCATTATCCGGGTCTTCTAATGCATAGCCATGGTTTTGGCTGGTAATTATTACTTTACCTGTCTCAACATCCAATACTGGTTGATTAGTTCCTCTGTGGCCATATCTTAACTTATACGTCCTCAATCCTGCTGCTAGACCCATTAATTGATGTCCGAGGCAAATTCCCATTACAGGTAATCCTGCACGAACGGCATCTGCTAAGGAATTGCGAGCAATCAAAGCGTTACCCTGATGTGCGGGATCACCGGGACCATTTGAAGCAAATAAGGCATCAGGATTCCATTCATCCATTATCGTTTTGAAGTCTAAAGATGCAGGACACCATACTACTTCGAAACGGTCGCATAATTCACGTAAAATATTGTACTTAACTCCACAATCTATTGCTGCAAGTCTTGGCAATCTACGCCCTTGCTCATCAGTCGCCCCAGGATTCATCAAAATAGCTTCATTACAGGTCACTGAAGCGACTAAATCTTCATGATCAGGGGGTTGCATATTTTTCAGTAGTGAAGATATCTCTGCTTCCTTCTCTAATGGACCAAAAGCACAGAGTAGTGTACCGAATTCTCTGACTTTTTTCGTTAATTCCCTTGTGTCAACGTTTTCTATTCCAGGAATATTATGCGATAGTAAGAAATCATGAACGCTTCCAATACTATCTCTATGGTCAGGAATTTTCATAACTTGTTTACAAATTACCCCTCTTGGATGGACTTTGGATGACTCGGATTGCCCTGGTATTATTCCATAATTACCTAGTAAGGGCCAAGTAAAGGTCAAAATCTGTCCAGCGAATGAAGGGTCAGTAAGACTTTCTTGATAACCAGTCATCCCCGTTATAAAGACCAGTTCACCTTGGGAAATTATTTCTGAACCAAATAATTTACCTTCAAATCTAGAGCCGTCTGCCAGCAAAAGTACTCCTTTTGCTCCTTTAGATTCTTCTTTTTCGGCGGAATTCAATAGAATATCTGCTGCATCTACGAAAGTTGGATAATCTTTTACTCCATATCCCGAAGCACCGGGAGAGAAGCCTTGCCTAATCTCCGAGTTCGACATCAGCAATGCTGCCAAACTACGACTATTAATCATTGAGAATAATATACATAAAAAAAGGACTCTAGAAGAATAATTACTCTTCCTCGGCAACAAAAACTTTCTTACCTCGGATAGAAGGTATTACTTTTATTTCTCCGCCATTGAATTTTTCACTGGAATCTATTCTACCGACCCATGTATTTAGAAAAATGGCTAGGGCTGCAACTTCTGAATGCGGTTGATTGCCGATAGAAATATTATAATCAGATAACCCATAGACCTCCCCTGGAACTTTGGTACCCCCAACTACAATAATCATCGATTTATCATTGGGTATTTTTGGAATTATTTCTTCTAGATCTTGTCCATACATTGTTAAATGTATTATGGTTGAAGATTTAGTCTTAGAGATTTTTCTTAAGAAATTTAATGGTTTAGGTTCATAATGACAATCAAAATCACCTCCAAAACGTGACGTCACTGAAGTCCATGTCTCAATAGGTGAATTATCCTCTTCACCAGATAATATTATCTCATCAGCACCGAAAGCACGTGCCGTAAGGCCTAGATGAGATGTTATTCTCTTGTCTCTTTCTCTTCGATGACCTAGCCTTAGAACAGAGATATTGTTAGAGTCCGAGGAAGTCACAGACGTTATGCGTAGGGGCTCTCTTCATCAGCATGTCCCTCATCGTTAGAGTTTTCATAAGATGGTGAGATATTTACATCCATATTTAACATACTTGAACTGACCCATTGAAGAAGAAGTGCATCAAAAAAGAATTTTGAACCGAGATAAACCATAATAGAGAGTGTAAAAAGTCGTCCAGAAGCAAATAAAGCCGTTTCACCGCCTAAATCATTACCATGAAGAAGTAATGGTTCTATAATGTAAAATATTCCTAGAACAATTAACAAACCGCCCACATTAGATATAGTAGCATTTCCTTTTTCCCTTCCCATAACAATAACAAAGGTTGACAGAAAAATTATTAATGCCACAACTAAACTTAAGGTTTCGAATTCGAATTGGCCAATCATTGATGCAGGTATATCAGAATCATTGAGTGCATTTCCTCCCTTTTTAATTGAAATCCACCAGAATAAAGCACTAGTCATCATCAATGCACCAGACATCAGTCCTCTTTGATTTATCATCTCCCTGACATGATGGGAATCTTTTGGTTTTAATCTCTGTATTATTGAATCCATTATTAACAAAGTTTGGCCATCAGGGGATTGGTTATTGGGTGCTCCGCTATTACTTTGTAAGAGTTCATCACCTATGTCCTCTCCCATAGCCATTGGGGGCTTGCGTGTCTGCCACATCATAAAGGATACTGTAGGATAGATGGTTAAGATGGCTGACTGGCGACCTATTATAAAATGCCGAGACAATGGCTTTCCCAGAATAATGGGCGTCATTAATGTCACTCCAGACTCATTTTTTAAAAAATCTAGAGCTAATAGTCTAGATGAAATTTTAGAGAAAGCCGTTTTCATGTCAGAAAATGGTGCTGAATGGATAGATGTCGGAGGAGAATCAACTCGTCCTGGAGCTACAGAAGTTAAATTAGAAGAAGAATTGAATAGAGTTTCCAAAGCCATTGAGATTATTAGGGACGAGTTACCAAATATCGGAATATCTGTAGATACAAGAAAATCAGAAGTTGCAATAAGTGCAATTAAACATGGAGCAGATATGGTGAATGATATTTCTGCATTATCAGACCCCAATATGAAAAATGTAATTCTAGAAAATAGATGCCCTGTGTGTATAATGCATATGCAAGGATTGCCCAGGAATATGCAAAATAATCCCTCTTATAGGAATGTAGTTAAAGAAGTTAAAGAGTATTTGAGATCTGTTAGTGAAGAACTGATACAATTTGGAATAAATGGGCAAAATATAATTAATGACCCAGGAATAGGTTTTGGTAAACTTCTCGAACATAATTTAAGCCTCTTATCTGCAGGCAGAGAAGTTGTTGCAAACGAATCAATGCCTCTGATGTGGGGAGTCAGTAGGAAAAAAATGTTTAAAGATTTATTGGGAAGGAATGAAACCCAAGATAGGCTCGCAGGAACGTTAGGTGTTGCAGCAATGGCGCCTAGCAAAGGAGTAGACATAATTAGAGTGCATGATGTTAGAGAGCATTATGACTTATACACTGCTATGTCCTCGTTGGAGTGATTATCATGTCAGAAAATATATCCGGAGATGTATTTGATTTTGATGATAATCTGAGAATAATAGGAACCGCCCATATTAGTAAAAAATCGATTGAAACAGTTCTTTTACAGATTAAAGAATGGCAGCCAGATGTTGTTGCTGTAGAATTATGTGAGTCTAGATTAAAAGCATTGAAAGAACCTGAGAAACTAGAATCCGAGACTCTTCTTGATATAGTTAAAGAGGGGAAAGCACCAATGGTTGTTTTACAATCTGCTCTTGCAGCAGAACAAAGGAGAATGGGGCTTAGTACTGGAGAAAAGCCTGGTGCAGAACTATTAGCAGCTGTAAATGATGCAGAGGACAGGAAAATACCAGTTGAGTTGATAGATCGTGACGTAATAATTACACTGAAAAGAGCTTGGAAGAAAATGAAATTTATGGAAAAATGGAAGGTCCTATATGCGATGTTATGGGCAGAGGAAGACGAAGAAATAGCAATAGATGAGTTATTGGAAGATTCTGACATGCTTAGTAACATGCTAGAAGAAGCCCGCGATATAGCGCCAGGGGCAGGCTATACATTAATCGATGAGAGAGATATTTACTTATCTGAGAGAATACGGCAGATAAGGCATAAAGGAAGGATTCTGGCAGTGGTAGGTGCGGGCCACGTGAACGGAATAAGAAATAATCTAGAGCAAGAAAAAGGTGATTCAGAAAGAATAATAGATAAATTAAATGAAATTCCTCCTAAAGCTAAATGGCCAAAAATGGTTATGTTTCTGATTCCAATATTAATTTTTTCTGCAATAGGTTGGCTGGCATACAATGGAGAGATTGCGGCTGTTCAGGAAATTGCTAAAACATGGTTGATATTGAACATGGTATTTGCCGGACTAGGAATAATAATTGCTAGAGGGCATCCTTTATCGGTCATAGTAGGGGCCATAGCATCTCCTTTCACTTCACTGAACCCAACACTAGCAGCAGGATGGTTTGCAGGATATACACAATTCAAAATGGTTCCTCCGACAGGAAAGGATGCGCAGGATTTTCTAAAACTAGATGAAACGTCATTATTATGGAAAAATAATGTTGGGAGAGTATTACTAGTGACCACTCTCGGAAATTTCGGATCTACGATAGGAGCATGGATAGGAACAGCAGGAATAATAGGGTTAGTACTAAGCCTATGAAGGATGTAGTAACATGGTAAACTATGGCTTTGTCATTGATAATAGAAAATGCATTGGCTGCCATGCATGTACAGTAGCATGCAAATCTGAACATGAAGTCCCAATTGGAGTTAATCGAACTCATGTAAAATATATAGAAACTGGCCAATATCCAAATACTTCAAGAGAATTTTCAGTCCATAGATGTAATCACTGTGAAGACTCCCCATGTACAACAATATGTCCAACTATTGCATTATTTACTCGTGAAGATGGCATAGTTGATTTTGATGATGAAAGATGCATAGGTTGTAAATCATGTATGCAGGCCTGTCCCTATGATGCTTTATACATAGATCCAAATAAAGGTACTGCGGCAAAATGCAACTATTGTGCTCATAGGATAGAACATTCATATGAACCTGCATGTGTTATTGTTTGCCCTACTGAAGCAATTATCTCTGGAGACCTAGATGATGATAATTCTTCAATATCAAATTATATTATTGAAAATAAAGTAAGTGTTAGAAAACCTGAATCAGGAGCTAGACCAAATCTATTCTACATTGATGCGAGTCCTGAGATGTTAGATCCCTTAGCAACAGAAAGAACACAATCCTATGTTTGGAGTGAACAATCAGCCGGCGTGGGCCACTATGCGAAATATGCAGAAGAAAGATTATCTAGTGCCAACACTGATTCCATGATAGTACAATTGGCATTGGAAAAGAAAGCTAGATCATCAAATCAACGTGATAGAGCAATTATTAGAGATGTTATGGAAAAATTGAGTGATGAAGGAGAAAACAGTGTAAAAAGAACCTATGACCAACCTAGTAAAGGGGTTTTGTGGGGATGGGAAGTATCTGCTTACATATGGACAAAAGCAATCTCTGCTGGCCTTTACATGGTAGCAATGATGGCTTGGCTAATATTAGACTATGACTTAAAAGAATATGAACTATTGTTGCCAGTAACTGTGATAAGCCTCTTATTTTTGGCAATAACAGGAGTCTTATTAGTTATCGATCTAGATAGACCTGAGAGATTTCTTTATGTTATGATTAGGCCAAATTGGGACTCATGGCTAGTAAAAGGAGCATATATTCTATCAGCCTTTGGAGGAATCTTAATATTGAATTTACTTATTATTGTTTTTAGCCTGGATATAATGTATCTTAAATTATTAGCAATAATAGGCATACCCATTTCAATGCTTACTGGCATTTATACTGCTTGGTTACTACAACAAGCAAAAGGAAGATCATGGTCAAAAGATAAATTACTGCCTCTTAGATTTTTAATAGATACTATATTAATAGGAGCGTCATCATTAGTATTAATAGACAATTATGACAAGATACACTATGTTTTAATTTCTATTGGAGTATTAATATTCTATTGGCATGAAGGAAAGAAAATGATAATTAGGCCACAGATGGAGTCTTTAACGTAGGTGAGATTATAATGAAAGAAGATAGTCTGATTGAGCGAATTGCTGTAAAACTAAAGATCATACCAGATCTCTCAAGAAGAGAGATTAAGTCAGATGTTAAAGAAAAATTAAGAAAATACCCTTCGCCGGAGAATTGGCATAATCATACTGAATTGGATGCCCAAGCATGGCCAAGGAGGGTTGAGAAAAACTATTCTCTAGTACCTACTACCTGTTTTAATTGTGAGTCAGCATGTGGACTAATGGCATATGTGGACAAAGAAACAGGAAAAGTCAGTAAGTTTGAAGGTAACCCTCATCATCCCGGTTCAAGAGGCAGAAATTGTGCAAAAGGCCCTGCTACAATAAACCAGATTAATGATACTGAAAGGATTCTCTATCCATTAAAAAGGAAAGGAGAAAGAGGTTCTGGAGAATGGGAGAGAGTAAGTTGGGAAGATGCATTAGATGATATTGCAGGAAAAATAAGGTCTTCACTCAAAACCGGAGCGAAAGATAAGGTAGTTTATCACGTAGGAAGGCCCGGTCATGAAGGTTATACAAATCGGGTTTTGAAAGCGTGGGGAGTAGATGGGCATAATTCCCATACCAATATATGTTCAGCGGGTGCAAGAACTGGATATGCACTTTGGCATAAACATGACCGTCCATCTCCCGATCATGCCAATGCAAAAGTCATTCTGTTAACTTCATCGCATCTGGAAACTGGGCATTATTTCAATCCGCATGCACAACGGATCTTAGAGGGGATGATGGATGGTGCAAAATTAATTGTAATAGATCCAAGATTATCCAATACTGCGGCGATGGCAGATCATTGGCTTCCTACTTGGCCTGGCTCTGAGCCAGCATTATTCTTAACATGGGCAAGAATGATTCTAGAAAGAAAATTATACGATCGGGAATTTATGGAAAATTGGGTTAATTGGGATGAATGGATGAAAGCAGAACATCCACAAGAAAAATGTGAATTTGATAGATTTATTGAATTATTACTATTAGAATATGAGAGATATACTCCAGAATATGCTGCATCAGAGTGTCGAATACCAGTTGAACAGGTAATAGAAGCAGGAGAGATAGTAGCATCCGCAGGCAAGAGATTGTGTACTCACGTTTGGAGAGCGGCTGCGATAGGTAATCTAGGAGGATGGCAAGTGAGTAGAACTTTACATTTCTTAAATGTTTTAACAGGTTCTGTAGGGACTGAAGGCGGAACAGCGCCAAACTCTTGGTCCAAGTTTAAACCTGAATTATTTGATAATCCTCCCGACCCAGATGGATGGAATGAATTACATTTTCCTCCGGAATATACTTTATCGCATTTTGAAATGAGCCATATTCTCCCACATATGGTGAAAGAAGGGAGAGGTAAAATGGACGTATATTTCACTAGAGTTTTTAACCCAGTATGGACTTATCCTGATGGGTTTACTTGGATAGAGATGTTACAAAACAAAGAAGTTTTGGGTTGCCATATAGCATTAACACCGACTTGGAATGAGACGGCATTTTTTGCCGACTATGTTTTACCGATGGGTCATGCTTCTGAACGTCATGACATTAATTCTTATGCCACCTCAGCAGGAAAATGGGTTGCATTTAGACAGCCAGTACTTAGGGAATTTTCACGTAGAGAAGGGAAAAAAGTTGAATTTACACATGAAATAAATCCAGGAGAAGTATGGGAAGAGGATGAATTCTGGATAGAATTATCATGGAGAATCGATGATGGGACTATGGGAATAAGAAAACACTTCATGAGCCCATACAGGGAAAATGAGAAAATTACAATAGATGAATATTATAAATATACCTTTGAAAGAGTCCCTGGCTTGAGCGATGCTGCAAAAAAGGAGAATTTAGATGCTTTAGAATATATGCGGAAACATGGTGCTTTTTTGATTGAGCCTGCAACATATAGAAAACATGAGAAAGAAGGTTGGCCAACTCCTTCAGGTAAGCAAGAATTTTACTCCTCCACTATGAAAGAATTTGGCTATCCAGAACATACTATACCTCATTACAAAATAAATAGCCAGGTACATCCGAGTAATCTTCAGGAAGATGATGAATATTGCCTATTACCTAATTTTAGGCTTCCGCAGCACATACACTCAAGATCTGCCAATGCTAAATGGCTAGTAGAAATAGCTCACAGAAATCCAATATGGCTACACCCAAAAGATGCAAAGAAGTTGGGCATTGAAGAAGGAGAATTATTGAAAATAGAGACTGAAATAGGATGGTTTGTCGATAAAGTGTGGGTAACTGAATCGATTAAACCCGGAGTTGTTGGTTGTTCACACCACATAGGAAGATGGAGAAGAAATCAGGATGCAGGAAATCGTTTTCTAACTAATACTGTTGACATTCAAGATAAAGGAAATGGGAAATGGCGTATGAGTACTATAAAGGGAATAGAATCATGGAAATCTGATGATCCTGACACTAACAGAATTTGGTGGAGAGATGGAGGTGTGCATCAAAATATTACTCATGCAGTTCAACCTGATCCGATAAGCGGAGCACATTGTTGGCTGCAAAAGGTCAAATTGAGTAAACCTAGTCCGGATGAAAAATATGGAGACATAGAAGTAGACACACAAAAATCATTTGAATATTATAAGAAATGGAATAAGTGGGCAAAAGAGAGAGAGACGCATCCAAGGCGGGAACGCAGACCATTATGGATGAAAAGACCGTTATCGCCACAGAAGAAAAATTGGTATATTGATGAAGAAGAGTGAAAAAATGAATTTGGAAATCATATTAGCAATTTTCCTAATAATGGCTACTGCATTCTTATTTTCCCCATTAGGATTAGGAGGAGGAGTACTTTATATGCCAATTCTTCATTACATAGTAGGTTGGGATATCTCACTGGCTGTTTTGGGTTCCTTGATGTTGATTTTGATGGTATCATTAGGCAGTAGAATCGCACATATGAAAGGAGGTTATGCTGTAATTGAAATTGGCAGAAGTGGGGTCTTGCCCGCATTATTAGGTGCCGTATTTGGAACATTAGCAAGTTACTTTCTAATTATCTTTTTAGGAGATTTTACAATCAAAATAGCAGCCTCGGTACTATTGGTTTGGGTAATAATAAGAACTCTGAAGCAATTATCAGGAGAAAAAAAATTAGGTGATAACGAAGGCATGGCACCAGATCAAGTAACAAAAGAAATTCTGAATAAATATAGGATCTTATGTTTCATTGGAGGAATGACTTCCGGGGCACTAGGGATGGGGAGTGGTATGTTACTTGTCACTTTTCATCGTACATTGTTTTCTTGGAGGCCCCATTATGCAGCAGGTACATCAGCACATATTGTTATGATGATGGTCCCTGTAGGGATAATTTCTCATCTACTTATTGACGGGACAGGAGGAGAATTATGGAGAATAATGGGCTATTCGATATTTATCATCGCCATTATGATGCCACTAATTTCATGGCTAGGATCAAGGATGGCAATAAAACTAATTCCTCAAAGATTGTTAACTTACCCGTTCCTACTGGCAGTGATAGGGAGTTTGATAAGGTATATTTTGGATATTTTTGGAATCATTTGATTGATTCCAGAATCATTGCAATACCTTGGCCGCCTCCGATGCACGCTGTCGCAACCCCATATTTACCCTCGCATCTTCTTAATTCATGTGCTAATGTTAGAACTAACCTAGTGCCGGTTGCAGCAAGAGGGTGTCCTAATCCAACTGCTCCTCCATTGACATTAACTTTTTCGATGTCCAATCCTAAGTCTTTGATACAAGCCACAGCTTGACCTGCAAATGCCTCATTGATTTCCCAACGATCAATATCTTCAATTGTTAGCCCTGCTTTCTTTAGTGCTAAAAGGCTACTTGGCACGGGGCCGTATGCCATAATTGCAGGTTCTAAGCCTACAATACCCCAACTAACAATACGAGCCAAGGGAGAATCGCCATCAGAAGATGCTTGTGATGCAGATTTTATCACAACAGCAGCAGCACCATCGACAACTCCGCTAGCATTGCCAGCAGTAACAAGACTCTCTGGGCCGAAAGCAGTCCTCAGCTCTGATAACGACTCAGGAGTCGAATCCAATACAACATGATCTTCATCTTTATGTGTAATTTTTCCAACTGGTACAATCTCTTGTTCCCACTTGCCGCTCTTAATGGATGAAGCTGTTCTTGAATGAGAAAGTGCCGCGAAATTATCTGTTTCTTCACGAGTAATTCCTTTTCTTCGGCAAATCTCGTCAGAAGTTTGGGCCATAAATGAACCGCACATTCCATCTAGTAAGTTGGTAAAAAGATAGTCTTCCATGTCTTTTTCCAATACTACGCCTTGTTTTGGAGGCCTTGCCAATTTGTAAGTATCTCTCATCCCACGTAAAACGTGAGGGGCTTGTGAAAGATTCTCCATGCCTCCTGAAATTACTGTTGAAGCATCGCCAAGCATAATCATCTGTGCGCCAGTAATAATCGATTGTATTCCTGACCCACAAATTCTTGAGAGTGTTAGCATAGGAACTTCTTGAGGGATTCCTGCTCCTAATCCCGCATGTCTAGCGCCAAATATTGCTTGATCACATGTCTGTAAAGCGTAACCCATTACAACATGATCAACAGTTTCTGGAGAAGTACCCGTTTTTTCTAGTGCGCCTCTAATGGCTATTTCACCTAACTTGAGTGCGCTGATATCTTTCAATAATCCTCCTGGTTTACCATCTCCTCTCTTACCTCCTTGCCATTCACAGAAAGGAGTTCTTGCACCTCCAACTATAACGATGTCTTCGCTTACCATGTTGATTCCGAAAGATGAGTCATTCAAGAGGATGACGATTATACATATCAGGAATCGTCAGGTAACTCGTTAATAGAGCCGAGATAATCAGGTAGATCGACACCAGCCATCTTTGCTACGTCATGAATAGGGGGTAAACTTTGTACTAAGCTGCTAACAAAATTACTTGTTGCAGAAGATCCATCCCCAGATGCATTACCTCCGTCCCATACTGTAACTTTGTCTATCTTGATATTTCTAATTGCTTCAACTTGAGCAGCAACCATGGACTCTATTTTCTCAACCATCAATAGCGTAGCAGCGGCTTTAGCATCTCCAGAAGCACTCTTAACCAAGTCTGTATAACCGGCTGCCTTAGCCTCTAGGACTTTCTGGATACCGGTCGCTTCAGCAGTATATTTTGCAAGAAGACCATCCGCTTCACCTTGGGCAACGACTCGAATACGTTCTGCTTCAGCAGCAGCCGCAATTTCTATTTGTTGTTTCTGAATTTCTTCACGAACTATTTCTTGAGCGCGTAGGGTTTCTTCTGTCTCTATAAATTTGGCTCTTTGGATTTCAGCTTCTGCCCTTGCTCGTTCGACATCGGCTGATTGTTTGGCTTTTGCCTGTTCTATTGCTAACTCAGCATTGGAACGTGCAATCGCTGCTCTAGCTGTGTTTTCGCCAGTAATTGCTTCTGCCTCTTGCTGTTCAACGTACATCCTACGATCTACATCGGCCTTTTTTACACTCATCAGGCCTTCAGCTTCTGCTTGAGCAACTGCTTCATCCTCTAGTTTCTTTGCCCTAGCGACTTCAGTTGCACCATATTGTCTCGCCCTAGCGACATCGGCATCTGCATTTGCACGAGCTTGTGATGCGGCTTTCTTACCAATACTTTCAATATACTGTGAATCGTCAGTAATATCTACCAGATTTACATTGATAAGGTACAAGCCAATTTTCAAAAGTTCGGTATCAACGTTCTTTTGTATTTCAGCGAGAAAGGCTTCTCGGTCTTGGTTGATTTGTTCAATAGTAAGAGAAGCAACAGTGAGACGTAATTGACCAAGAATTATATCCGCTGCCATAGATTCAATGTCTACAATACTTAAGCCAAGTAATCTATTTGCCGCATTCGACATGACTGGTGGATCAGTACTTATTGCAACAGTAAATGTACTCGGTATACTTATCCTAATGTTTTGAAGTGAAAGTGCATTCTCAAGTGGAATTTGGATAGTTATAGGAGTTAAGGGTAGAAAGGCATAGTCTTGAATGAGAGGCCATACTAAAGTTGCACCACCGTGTATAGTCTTAGATGCTCTACCTTTTTCCGTACGCCCGTAAACTACCATCACTT
Source organism: Methanobacteriota archaeon (assembly GCA_002731195.1). GTDB lineage: Archaea > Thermoplasmatota > Poseidoniia > Poseidoniales > Thalassarchaeaceae > MGIIb-O3. Next base: position 16,515 of record PCAI01000044.1, read on the forward strand.
TATCTGGCGGGCATCTTTTATACCTCTGAGCAAAGAACATTATAGTAGCGGCGAAAACTAATATCATCGCAAAGAGCATGATAATCATTATTGCCCCTGCACCGCCGCTGCTGTCATCTGCATCTTGCATTGTCTCGAAAACTACCATCTTGAATATCTCCGATACTCATGAGAGAGTGTCCAGTCAAGAATGCTTCGCCGTATTGTGAAAGATGAGGAAAGAATAATATTAAATTCTTTCAACTATTAATACACCGGCTACAACTTCTTTAACTTGTATCATCACACCTGTCTTAATTGTTGTTTTATCGAACGAACGTGCCGGATAAGTCCGCATGGTTCCACCGACATTAACTTGTACTTGGCCAATATCTTCTTCCCCAATACTAAGATAAACAGTTCCTTTTGCATTAACCGCATTTTCGATATCAACAGTTCCATCTGCTTGAAGTCCAATGAAAAATTCAAATAATTTTCCAGTTCCAACCATAGAAGCAAAGCCAGTCATTCCTCCGACAACTATTGCAATTGCATTTCCTCCATCTGACTTCAAAACAAATAAACCACCAAGTCCGAAAAACATTAGAAATGCCATGATCCCTTGGAAGGTCAAGGCTTTGAATGAAGCATCAGCCCCTATAGCATCTATATCTGTCCCAAAAACTCCATCAAAAATATCGGCAGTAATTCCGCCAATCATCACTAATGCGAACCAGAACAAAAATAGTCCGCCTCCTATTACTGCAGAACCAGCAAATATTACCTCCAAAAGGCTTGGAGACTCTAAACCCAGAAAACTAAAAATCAATTCATCTAATAGACCCATTACTACATGTCTAACTGTACATGCCATTTGACATATTCGGCTAAATTTAAGAAAATATGTGAAAATGGCCTATTTTAACCACTCCGCCAAAAGCCGGTCAAGATTCAAAATAGGTCCCAACAGTAAACCAGTGAAGCCAAAGGCTAAAATTGTGGCATTATCAGAATTAGTGAAACTAGAAAATAAAGTATATGAGAGTAATAATAACAACACAAGTATAATTGGGATTGTGACTCTTCGCAAGAATAACTGGTAACCTCCCAATAATTCATATGCTGGATTATTGACTACCTTATCCACAATACTCTCTTGCGGAGTTTTTGTCAATGAAATTCCTCCTTCAGAGAGTCGCAAGCCATACTATACCTGCAAAAACTGTAATTGCAGCAGATATACCAATGCCTACTCCTTTTTTGACAGGTGAGTCGCCATTTCTAATTGTTAGGCTTCCATTTTCATCCCTAGTAAGTTCGCTTTTCTCAAATTTTGAATAGACATCAGCAAGTTCTTCAGAATGTTTTGCAACATATAACAATACATAGATACCTACTACGAGAGAGCTTCCTCCTGTGATATTGAGCATTAATTCGAGAAACTCCAAGATCCCCCCTCCGGCCTGATTAGCCACAATTAATTGAGCGAAGCCAAGAATGAACCAGAGCATTGAGTCGGACCTTGCCATGGTTTGACAAAGTAGGGGGGGATTAATGAATTTGTACCCGAAATGTCTCTAAAATCATATTAGACTCTTTGGTTTTTTATTCCATATCACCCAAGTACCTTTACCCGATGCTATTGTTTTTCCCTCAGAATCAGTTAGGATTCCTTCACAATGTGCCATATTTTTACCACGTCGTATTACTTTTCCATTTGCTAACAAATTTGCACCCACATATGCTGGATTGATATAAGAAATATCTAATTGGGCAGTAGCACACCATTCTTCTTTCATAATCATTGAAACTAAAGCGCCCCCTAATGCTGTGTCTAGCATAGTGGCATGAAGGCCACCATGAGCAACTCCTCCTGCATTAAGATGAGAATCTAAGACCTTAGCACTGACTTTACAACTTCCATTTCCGAAATCATCCAATTCTATTCCCATTAATTTTGCCAATCCTGATAGTTTAGGTTTTTTCTCACTTCTTTCATCCATTATAATTCCTCAATTAAATTATTCTAAAGTAGTCTCACCAGTTTGTACGCCCCATAATCTTGAATATAATCCATTATTTGATAGTAGAACTTCGTGAGTACCAGATTCAGATACTTTACCATTTTCTAATACGGCAATAATGTCTGCAGAACGGACAGTAGAAAGTCGGTGTGCGATTATTAGAGTAGTTCTATTTTCTGAAATTTTAGTTATCGAACGTTGTAATGCTGCTTCGGTCTCATTATCCACATTACTAGTGGCTTCATCCAATATCAATATTGGAGCATCTTTCAGAATTGCCCTGGCTATGGCGAGTCTTTGACGTTGTCCTCCTGATAATTTGTGTCCATCTTCTCCTATATTAGTATCCCATTTATTGGGTAGATTCTCTATAAAACCCAATGCTTCACCTATTTTTGCAGCTTCTAAGATTTCCTCCTCAGAAGCATTTGGGTTACCATAAAGGATATTCTCACGCACAGTACCTGGGAATAAAGTAGTATTCTGGCTAACTAGACTAATGGAACTCCTTAACGAATTTAGTGTTAAATCGGTAATATCATGATTATCTATTGATATTTCTCCTATCTGAGACTCATGGAATCTAAGAAGTAATCTAATCAAAGTAGTTTTTCCTGAACCAGTAGCACCAACTAAACCAACTGTTGAACCGGCAGGTATTGATAATTGAAAATTATCCAAAACCGCCTCCCTCTCAGGATATGTGAAACTAATATTACTAAAATCAATACTTCCTGAAATATTTGATAATTCTATATCACCTTCGATTACTCCTACTTCTGTATCTAAGAGATCCAAGACCCTAGAAGTGGAGGCCATAGCTCTTTGATACAAATCAAATGTTTGCCCGAGCCTAGTTAATGGCCACAAGAGACGTTGCGTTATGAATACTATAATTGAATAGGCGCCTATACTTAGTTGTCCTTCTAAGGCTAACCAGCCACCAACAAGCATATTAGCTGTGAAAGCAAATAGAATAGCCATTCTTATTAGTGGAACGAATGATGCCGAGAGTTTTATTGCATCCCTATTTGCATCTCTGTACGAACTAGATACTTTTGCCACTCTTTCTATCTCTCTATCTTCAGCAGTGAATGATTTGATAGTAGTAATTCCTTGGAGATTATTGTTGAGTGTAGAATTTAAATCGGCAACTTCTTTGCGTACATTTGCATATCTAACACCAATTTTTCTTTGAAAAAGGAAAGAACCTCCCACAATAACAGGCACTGGTAAAATTGCCCATATTGCCACCTCTGGTGCTAAAAAAAGCATGATTCCTCCAACCACTATGACAGTAGTGCCTACTTGGAATAAATCATTAGCACCCTGATCAAGGAATCTTTCTAATTGATTTACATCATCATTCATGATAGCCATTAAACCCCCAGTAGTTTGTTCAGAAAACCATTGCATCTCCAGATTCTGGATATGTGAATAGGCATCCATTCTTAGATCATGTTGTGCGGTTTGTGCTAGATTTCGCCATAATACATCATAAAAATATTGGAAAAGTGATTCCAGTATCCAAATAATTGCTGTAACTATGGTCAGTAGCAGAAACTGATCCTTCGGATCGGGATACCATTCTGCTAGAAAAGATTCTTCCCTTAAAGCAACTACATCGATAGCGATGCCAATCAAAAGAGGAGGAGCAAGATCCCAAATTTTATTGAGAATAGAACAAATTGATGCCAATAAAACAGTAATTCTGTGACGTTTTAAATGCGATAAAAGTCGCAACAGAGGATGCCGAGTATTATGCACATAAAGCCCTAGACTGAAGGGCGTTTCAATGTAAGCATTAGAGAGAGTTACAAATCAAACTTATGTAAACTAACTAAAATTAGTTTATGAGATATTAAAAGGCTTGGTCTGTCCATGAATTAGCCCATAAATCAAAAATACCTATAGACACATTTCCTGTCGCATTTGTCCTTACAGTATACAAGTCCCCATTTGAAACCAAATTTTCCCCAAGATAATCTATCCAATAAAATTCCCACCATGTCCCATCTGATGATGTTTGATTGGAGTTTTGAGTATCAAATCTCATAAAAGAAACCGAAGAAGTAAGATTGTTTTCAGATATTAAACCATGAATCTCTAATTGGTCAGGTTTTATCTCAAGAGAAAGAGTGTTTGAAATTATTCCAGACCAATATGATATATTGTTAGATGAGTCCTTTGGAAAAGAATCTGGGATGAATGGCGCCGGAGTCCTCTGAATATTATTTTTCAAAGATAAAGATATATTTTCAGTTGTCACTCGTAGAATGAACTTATCATCTCCAGAGTAAGTTTCTATTCCAGTAATAATAGGAGGAATGCCACTAGTTTCTATTAAAATTAGATGTGTATCATTTGATGCACTAGCGACCTGTTGTGTTGAAATGGCGTCTGCGGAGAAAGACCAATCAAGATCGGTCAATTGTTTTGTATCAAATGCAAATGGTGGCCAAAAACCGTCTGGATTTTCAGTAGCAGATTGTGCTAGTTTGATGAATGGATTGGAATATTCTGGTATTTCATCTCGGCCTTCGTACCAATCATTACCTATTCTGTAATTATTTGATTGTTGTCCTTCAACATATTCTGTATCAATTACCACTGTATCTCCTAGAATCAGCCTAGAAGAGACCGAACTCAGTTGAGTCTGGTCATCCTTAACTACATTCCAATATATCTCTCCTCTCTGAGTCTGATACTCAGATACCAACGTTGCTTCAACCCTCAGCTGAGGATAAGTTTGAGAATATGAGATTATATCAAATGCATCATCTTTTGATAAAAGGTTGGAAAAAGACGAGTTGTCCAATGGAAAACAACCATTGCTTTCACAAGATTCGTTCAAAGGAACTGATAAACACCCAGAAGTCATAGAGAATATTATTACCAAAGATAATGAGAATACTGATCTCATATAATGTTCCAAGAGGGCATCGTTGATGAGGCTATGCGGAGATATTCTTGCAAAGAGCAATAATTTGTACGTTGCCGCTATATGTGAATGCCGACAGGAGAGTATGTAGGAGAGGTCGTGATGGCAGCAGATATTCTAGTAGTTTATAAAAAAAACTTTGAAGAAGTTCATGACAAAGCACTTGAATATATTAAGGAGATATTAGACAAATTAGTAACTGAACGTGGAATTAAAGTTGACTATACAGTAAGAGAAACTGTTCGAAGGTCTGATTTCTTAGACAGAGATTTGGCAATAATACTCGGGGGAGATGGGACATTAACCTCGATAGTTCATTCAGTAGATTCAAAGACACTTGTGATGGGAGTAAATAGCCATCCAAGAGAAGTACATAATGATGGTTCATATGGTTTTTACATGGGAAGTGAACCAAATTTCTTCGCAGAAGATATCATAGATGCTATTGAAGGTAAAGCAATTGTTAATATCCTCCCTAGGTTACAAGCAGTAATTGAAACTCCAAGTGGTAAAAAAATTACTTCAGATCCTGCTCTGAATGATTTATTAGTAGCGAATACACATCAATATCAGCCTTCTAAATACAAGATACAAAGAAAAGCAGATCAAGGTAATGATGAGATAGATATGGTTCAGAAATCATCTGGTTGCTTGTTCTCAACTTTTCTTGGCCAAGGTGCTTGGTTTAGACACATTGCCAATATAGAAGGAGTTACTTTTCCAATAGAAGAAGTAAGTGACAGATATTTATTTGTCTCTAGAGACCTCCCAAGAAGCGATAGATTAGATGATGGTTCATATTGGTCATGGACCGATAAATCGACAAGAATAACTAGCGATATGCATAGAGGTTATGTCGTCAGTGATGGATGGGAAGAGACCCATTTTACCAGAGGTTCTGTAGTTACAATCAGTTTGGATGGCCCTTCGTTACAACTATTGACTTTTAGAAGTACAATACATGATAGGGTCGCACATTGGATTAAGCCATAATGCTAGAGAATTTGTTCAAGGAACAACTTAGTTCTCTCATGTTTTGGACTATCAAAGAAGATATCGGGGGTATTTTCTTCTATTAACATGCCTTCATCAAATAGTATTACTCTATCTGCAACTTCCTTCGCAAAACCCATCTCGTGAGTTACAACAATCATTGTGATATCTCTTTTGGCTAAATCTATCATAACATCAAGAACTTCTTTTATCATCTCAGGATCTAAGGCCGATGTGGGTTCATCGAATAACATTATTTTGGGATCCATAGCTAAAGCTCTAGCTATGGCAACACGCTGTTGTTGTCCGCCAGATAAGCCGCTAGGATATTTGTAGGCTTGTTCCGGTATCCCTACTCTTTCAAGTAACTCCATCGCTTTTTCTTCGGCATCAATCTTTGTCATACCTTTTACTTTCATGGGGGCTAACGTAATATTCTCCATAATAGTAAGATGAGGGAATAGATTAAATTGTTGGAAAACAAATCCTATATTTGCCCTGATCTTCTTTAAATCGGCTACATTAGTTTTCTCGCCTATTTCAATACCTTCAACTTGAATCTCTCCAGAACTATGAGGTTGAAGGCGATTTAGTGTTCGGATAAAAGTTGACTTTCCAGAACCAGAGGGACCTAATATAACAATTATTTCACCTTTACTAACCTGCATATCAATTCCTTTAAGGGCCCAAAAATCTCCAAAGTTTACCTTTACATCATTTGTCTTAATAATTATTTCATTTTCTTCATTCATGTCCTCTCTGCACCTCCATCATTCACCAATCCAAGGCCTTTTTCAACCTTCATAGAAATTCGTGAAATATAAAAAGCAGGCAACCAGAACACAATGGCTGCGAAATATAGCGGCTCCAAGTAATAGCCCATGAAGTTGAAATCAGTATTGGCCATTGTGGAAGCGATTTTGAGGAAATCCATAACTCCGATAATATATAGCAATGTTGTGTCTTTCCATAGACCTATGAAAACACTGACAATTGAGGGCAGAGTTGTCCTTATTGCATTTGGAAGTTCTACAAACTGTTTCGTCTGAATAGGGCTAAGGCCCAGTGCAATGGCTGCCTCTTTTTGACCACTATCAACGGACTGTAAGCCACCTCTAATTACCTCTGCAATATAAACACCTCCGAATAAAGAGAAAATTACCATCATTCTAATAATATTGCTAAAATCTTCTGGATCTGAAAAAAGAGGATCTGCCATATCTCCAAGCATGAAGAAAGCAAAATATAGCCAACATATCAAAGGACCGGATCTAAAAATTTCTATGAATAATACAGTAGGCCACTTAACAATAGGAAGTTGACTTTGTCTTCCGAATGCGAAAATAATGCCAATAAATAATCCTAAAACACAGCCTGCACTAGCTACGATAAAATTAACAAAAAAGCCACCCCATTGAGTAGAAGGGACGCCTGATTGACCTAAAGGGCTAATGAGAGGCCCTATGATTGGAATAGAGGATAATGATACTGCAATAGACTGTAAGAAG
>PCAI01000045.1 GCA_002731195.1 Methanobacteriota archaeon
ACATCACGGATACAAGGATTCACTGATTTCTGAGAATTAGGAGTGGTAGTGAAATTATATGCAGAAGTAGTATTGACCCAAACAAAGTTGTATCCTAATTCTCTATCATAAGATTCCCCATCGTACAAACTATGCCCAGTGTACTCTAAGCCAAATTGCTTAGCCAAGTTACTAGAATATCCGAAGTCATCCATCAGCAGAACGGTTCCCCCACGCTCGACATATGCCGCAATAGCCACTATTTCTGAAGATGTATAACCGTCTCCTTCAGAAAACTGAACGACATCTTCGTCTCCTGTGAAGCGAGGTAATGATATTGTATCTCTTTCAACACCAGAAATTACAAACACAGATTCTTCCGGATATTCAACTTCACTAAGTAGTAATGGACTAGAAACTAGGGCCGTAGTTGGGATATCTAAATCATTCAACTCCTCTCTAAATGACCCTAAATCATTCCAATCATTACCATATGCTGATTGTTGTGTTTCTCCTGGTATAACATAAGATACTGCTATTGATGATACTAATAATATTAATAGGGTCCAAAATGAGAAAAGTAATGCATTGCGGCGATATTTCTGAGAAGTGATTCTTTTTGAGAATCTGTTCCAATCAACCATGTCCAAGATCACCTGCGCTCAATTTTAATCAATGAGCATTAAGTTCATCTTAAGACCGTTGTGAAGTCATGAACTGAGGCGGCATCATACATTAGCGAGATAGTTTGACATTCTTACCTACAGTATCAATTTCATCCACTGGTATAGATACCAAGCCATCTTCAGTTGGCCACGGTAAAACTGTAGGATCTATATCAGACTCCAATGCTACCAAAATAGCAACTATATTGCCCGTTGATGAATCTATAGTAAAGTCTGCAAGAGTACCTAAAACCTCTCCCGCGATATCAACTACCTTTCTTCGTAAAATTTCCATACTGAAAGTTGATGACATATATATTACCTCATACAGATTCCATACCAGAATTACTACTAGATGATCGTTTAACTGATTCCAGGCCACTAGTTAATGTTGATTCCATGCGATTGTAATAATCCATCATGTCATCAGTAACTGTTGGCCTAACTCTATCTATTGCTTGCTCAAAAAATTTCTTTGAAACTGTTTTTTTGTTAGCGCGCATTGCAATCAAAGCTGCTTCTCTGCAAATAGCTTCAATGTCTGCACCGGTATAATTTTCCAATCTTGATGCGAAATCATCAAGTTTAAATTTGCCCAGAGGCATAGATTCCGTATGAATTCTGAGTATTTCTTTTATTGATTCTTTGTCCGGCGGAGGGATGTGTAGGACTCGTTCAAATCTTCCTGAACGAAGTAATGCCGGGTCTATCATTTCAGGCCTATTTGTTGCAGCAACTACGATTACTCCTTCCATAGATTCTACTCCGTCCATACTACTTAGCAGCTGATTTACTACCCTATTCATTGCATCAGAACCGCCGCCAGAATTATCTCTTCTAACTCCTGCGATACTTTCAAATTCATCCAAGAAAACTATTGAAGGGCTTGCTTGCTTAGCTTTCTTGAATACTTCTCTTACGGCTTTTTCAGATTCGCCAACCCATTTTGATATCAACTCTGGACCTTTGATTGTAATAAAATTGGCACTTGCTTCATTTGCTATTGCTTTTGCAATTAATGTTTTTCCAGTTCCTGGTGCTCCAAAGAGTATTATTCCTCTAGGGGGTTTTATTCCGAAGTGTTCGAATGTTTCAGGTCTATTGAGTGGCCATTCTATACTTTCTTTCAGTCTGTCTTTAATTTCGCCTAAACCACCTACTTGGTCCCAACTAACTTGTGGAACTTCGATGTAAACTTCTCTTAGTGCACTAGGTTCGATATCTTTGATTGCTAAATGGAAATCTACCATTTTTACTTCCATTTTCTCTATTACTTCTGGGGGGATTTCATCTTCATCAAGATTAATCTCTGGCAAATATCTTCGAAGGGCTTTCATTGCAGATTCTCTGACTAGTGCTGAGATATCTGCGCCAACAAAACCATACGTATTCTCCAATAACCATCCAATATCAAAATCATCACTTATTGGCATATCTCTAGTGTGAATACCGATAATTTCTGCTCTTCCATTCTTATCTGGAACTCCAATTTCTAATTCTCTGTCAAAACGTCCAGGCCTACGTAATGCTGGATCAATAGCATCGCGACGATTAGTAGCGCCTATTACAACAACATTATCTCGGCCTTGCATCCCATCCAGAAGTGTGAGAAGTTGGGCCACTACTCTACGTTCGACTTCGCCACTTACATCTTCTCTTTTTGGTGCAATACTATCTAATTCATCAATAAAAATTATGGCAGGAGAATTGGCTGCTGCTTCATCAAAAATTTCTCTTAATTGTTTTTCACTCTCACCATAATATTTTGAAATTATTTCTGGCCCGTTTATCGATTGGAAATGCGCATTGGTTTCAGAAGCAACAGCTTTAGCAATTAGCGTTTTTCCTGTCCCAGGAGGGCCGTGTAAAAGAACTCCACGAGGAGGATCTATTCCAAGTCTCCTAAATAATATTGGATGTTTAAGAGGTAACTCAACCATTTCTCTAATATTTTGTAATTGTTGGCCTATTCCCCCTATATCTTCATATGAAATTGAATGAATAATATCTTGTTCTTCTTGGCCACTCATTGGCTCTTCTTTTATGATAATTTCAGTATCCGGCAAAACTTGTACTATACCTTTTGGACTTGTTTGGACGATAGCAAAGGGTAATGCTTCAGCAAATAACGTCATTCCTGGTATGAATATTCTGTCCCCTGCAACAACTGGCCTCTTGTTGAGTCCTCTTCGTGCAAAACCTTCTATTCCTGGTCCAAACCTAACTTTCTGCTGCTTAGCCATAACTGGGCTGAGTACTAATCTTGTACAAGGTTGGGTTTCAACTTTAGAAATTGAAACACGATCGCCTAAACTCACCCCTGCATTTTTCCTAATTATTCCGTCTATTCTGATAACTCCTAAATTGGCATCTTCAGGCCTACAGCGCCAAACTATTGCGGCAGTATCTTGTTCGCCAGAGATTTTTATTATATCACCAGGCTTAAGATTGAGGTCATTATCAAATGGCACTCTAGCACGTCCGTGTCCTACATCACTTGGAATAGCTTTTGCAACTCTTAATGTTAAAGAATCTGATATATCTGATGAATCTGTTGCCACTTCATTCGCCCCGAACAAAGCCTTCTAAAACTCTGAGGTAATTAAACCTACTAACTAAAAATTGTCTTTTATTTTCATTATTATCATTTATCTAAATACTCAGTAGGGTTATCAAAGTTGAGTCTATCGCAACGTCATGGCCCATGTATTAGAGACCGGTTTTGAGAAGATGGAAAACAATAATCCAAATGGTAATCCTAAGATTAAAGGATACAACATAATCAATGGAAAATTAAAACTAGCAAGTAATGATGAAATTTTTGTAAGTAAAAATCCAGCATGGTTAGATGACTGTTTGGGCGAATTCCCTCTTTCAACCAAGGAGGATGTCCATGAGGCATTAGCTGCTGCTCGTTCAGCCTTCCCCGCTTGGTCTTCCACTCCTGCACCAACTAGAGGGCAAATAATAGGAAATATGGGCAGATTGTTGATGGAACATAAAGATGATTTAATTCGATTACAGGCCCGTGAGATTGGTAAAACTCTAAAAGAGTGTGGAGGAGAAATACAAGAGGCGATAGATACATGTCTATTCTTCCAATCTGAAGGGCGCCGATTGTATGGACAAACTGTCAACTCTGAACTTCCAGACAAAGAATTGTTCACCTACAGAAGGCCATTAGGAGTTTGTGGGATAATAAATGCCTGTAATTTTCCCTCTGCAGTTCCTTTCTGGAAGATGATACCGGCAATAATGTGTGGCAACACTTGTGTCTGGAAGTCTCCGCAAGATTCTCCACTACTTTCTTTTGCTCTAGCCAGAATAATGTATGAATCAGGTTTACCTGATGGCGTGATAAATCTTATTCATGGAAAAGGTAGCGGTGCTGGGCAATACTTAGTTGATGCTGTAGATCTTGGTTTAGTTGACAAAATATCATTCACAGGAAGTACTGCAGTCGGAAAAATGATTGGAGAAGTATGTGGGCGAAATCTTGTAAGTGCAAGTTTAGAATTAGGAGGTAAAAATCCATTAGTAATAATGCCAAGTGCTAATCTAGACAATGCAGTTGAGGGTGCATATTGGGCTGGTTTTGGTACTGCTGGACAGAGATGCACCAGCCTCGGCAATCTGATTATTCATGAAGAAATATATGATGAATTTATGGATAAATTGATGAAGAAAGTGATTTCTACACCTATTGGAGATTCCATGCGCCATGAAGGAGTCATATATGGTTCAATGTTATCAGAAAAATATGCTACTGATTTTCTTAAAGGAATTGAAATTTGTGAAAAAGATGGAGCAAAGAAGTTATTTGGTAGTGGCAGAATCACAAATGATTCTCGTCCAGAAGGATTTCAGGGCGATGCAAGTGAAGGAGCATACATGTGGCCTCATGTCTATGTTGACGTGACCGAAGACATGGGATGTTTCCATGAAGAAATATTTGGCCCTGCAATAACAGTTGTCAAAGCTCGTGACTTTGATCATGCATTACACTTAGCTAATGCAAGTCCTTATGGTTTATCATCTGCAATATATACAAATGATCGTCTAGAGGCTTATCGATATAAAACTGGAATAAAAGCTGGCATGACGGGCATAAACAACTCAACAACTGGTGCAGAGGCGCACCTTCCATTCGGAGGAGTGAAGGGGAGTGGCAATGGAACTAGAGAGTCTGGCATATGGGTCATTGAAGCTTACTCCTATTGGCATGCCGTAAATGATGAATTATCAGGTAAGTTGCAACTTGCACAAATGGATGTAGATGAAGTAGACATTGAAGAAGCAGAAGCTGATTATTCTTCACTTGCTTAAAGTAATGGCTCTCCGCATTTTGGACAGGGCAAAGTAGGCATCCAAGCACCAGGCATAAACCCGCAATTGGAACAAATAGAAGTTTCTAGGTTGTTGTCAATGTCCATTAAAACGGCTCCCTTATCGTGAGAGTAGGTACTTATTATTATACTTTGAACATAAAAGACCTATGACAAAAAGCAATCACTTATTGGCCGTTGTATCTTCCGGCGTATAATAAGGTAGGTACATATTCATGTCTGATGCGATCAAACTTCCTATGAAAAAGGGATTTGGTATAACTGATAGGATTGATAAATGGTGGAATAAACCTTTTTGGATGGGTTTTGGACTTTCACTAGCTCTCGTATATACTGCTCTACGTGTACTTGTATGGAATGGTGAAATACATTATGATAATCACCGAGTGACATCTCCTATTTTTTCACCTGATGTCATACATATTTTTGATTTACAAACACCAAAATGGATGAATTCAGCATTGTTAATACTATGGATACCTTTTGGTTTCAGAGGTACTTGTTATTACATGCGTAAGGTATATCATCGGGTATTTTTTCAAAATCCTACTGCATGCGTTGTAGCAAAACCAAAAATTAACTATAAGATTGGATATAAGGGAGAAAGAGGATTATTTATTCTAAATAACATTCATAGGTATATGTTATATTTAGCAATAATAATTCTCTCAATGAAGATTTATGATGTATATCATACTATGTGGTTTAGTGAAATTGATGGGAGTGAATCATTTGGTGTTTCGATTGGTACTTTGGTTTTAGCTATTGAATCAATACTACTATTCATGTATGTAGCATCTTGTCATGCATTTAGACATCTTTTTGGAGGAGGGATGAATCAATGGAGAAATGGAATTAGCGGAATGTTTGGTAAATTACATATAAAAATAAGTAATTTAAATATTGAACATGCATTTTGGTTCTGGACAAGTTTGGTCATGGTATTTTTAGGAGATTTATTTGTCTGGGCAGTGGCTGAAGGGATGATTCAAGATATCCATTGGAAAATATGAGAGGTTTTAGAGATGGATGAAAGTTATGTTACTCATGAGCATGATGTAGTAATCATTGGCGCGGGCGGGGCAGGCCTTAGGGCTGCTATTGAAGCCAGTAAGTCCGGAGTGAGTGTTGCCATGATATGTAAATCAATGCTGGGAAAGGCACACACGGTAATGGCCGAAGGTGGTGCAGCTGCAGCCCTTGGCAACAAAGATCCTCGTGATAATTGGCAAACGCATTTTAGAGACACCATGAAAGGAGGAAAGTATCTCAATGACTGGAGAATGGCTAAAATCCATGCTCAGCAAGCACCTGATAGAATAAGGGAATTAGAAACGTGGGGTGCAGTGTTTGATAGAACTGCTAAAGGGCTTACTAATCAACGTAACTTTGGAGGCCATACATACCCTAGATTGGCACATATAGGAGATGCGACAGGTTTGGAGTTGATTAGAACATTACAAGAAAAGGGAGTACATATGGGCATGGATGTTTTTATGGAATTTACAGTTCGTAAATTATTCACCTCAGAGGGCAAAATTTCAGGTTGTTTTGCTTACGACAGGAATGATGGATCATTACATGTTTTCAAAGCAAAAACAATTGTTATGGCTACCGGAGGAGCGACTAGATGTTGGTCAGTTTGCTCTGGTTCTTGGGAATATACCGGTGAAGGATACGCATTGGCATACTGGGCAGGTGCTGAAATTGGAGATATGGAGTTCATACAATTTCATCCAACAGGAATGATTTGGCCCCCATCTGTCAAAGGAATATTAGTAACTGAAGGCGTTAGAGGAGAAGGAGGTATGCTTACTAACTCTGAAGGTAAGAGATTTATGTTTGACTATGTTCCTGAAATGTATAAAGATGAATTTGCAGATACAGAAAAAGAAGCTTTAGAATGGGTTTCTGAGGTTGTTGAGGGGAAACTAGCGACTGTACGCAGACCTCCTGAATTACTAACAAGAGATGTGGTTGCCAAAGCAATTAATTCTGAAAGGGATGCGGGAAGAGCTAGTGCCCATGGAGGAGCATATCTTGATATTTCATGGAGGGAACCTGAACAAGTAAAGAAAAAATTACCAGGCATGTATCATCAATTCAAAGAATTGGCTGCAGTAGATATTACTGTTGAAAAAATGGAAGTGGGGCCAACGGCACATTATGTTATGGGAGGAATAAAGGTCCATCCAGAAACTCAAGAGACTACTGTTCCTAGAATGTTTGCAGCAGGGGAAGCAGCAACGGGATTACATGGCGCCAACAGACTTGGAGGAAATTCATTATCAGATTTGATTGTTTTTGGCAAAATTGCTGGAGAGAATGCGGCCTCAAAGGCAAAAGAGTTGGGTGATTTTCTTACGATAAATCCTTTGCAAATTGAAGATGCCATTAAAGAAACTTTAGCACCACTTAAGCGTAAAGAAGGAGAAAATCCAGCAAAAATTGTAGAAGATTTGAGAGAAATGATGCAGAATAAAGTGGGGATAATTAGAACTGAAAAATTACTAAAGGAAGCTTTGCAAGATTTAGATGATTTAGAAGTTCGTGCACAAAACACTTCTACTGGAGAAAGTAGAATATATAATCCAGGATGGCATCAAGCTTTAGAGATTGATGCGATGTTGGATGTCAGTAGAATGTGTGCATTGGCAGCCCTGCATAGAGAAGAATCAAGAGGAGGCCATACTAGGGATGATTTTCCTGTTCCTGACTACAAATATTGGGGCAAGATAAATAGTGTCATCACAAAGAAAGATGTAATGGCAATAGAGCATCGTAGTTATCCACCAATTGATGAAGAATTAAAGAAACTATTAGATGTTGAAGATTTACATGAGGAAGAATAAAATGAGCGAAAATGTAACATTCAAGATTTTTCGAGGTTTACCAGATGGTGATGGAGATCCTTTTGGAGAGATGGTAGACTACACTGTTGAAATGGATGAGGGGATGGTTGTACTAGATGTTATTCACCGAATACAAGCAGAACACGCACCAGATTTATCATGCAGGTGGAATTGTAAAGCAGGTAAATGTGGATCTTGCTCAGCAGAAGTAAATGGAAAACCGCGTCTAATGTGCATGACAAGAATGGAAGAAGTAATGGAAGAAACTCCCAATGGAGAA
>PCAI01000046.1 GCA_002731195.1 Methanobacteriota archaeon
GACCAATCATCATAGTGCCATATATGCCTTGATCTACAATATTATGTGAAAGGCCAAACCAAGGTCTACCATATTGATCAACAAGAATGTCTATGAAGTCTCCAAAACCTCCACATCTATTGTATCCACAGTCAACTTCAGTATCAAGTGGATCTCCAAAATTATTTACTTGTACAGTAGTGATAAGTGGAATTTCAGAAAATGCATCAGTCATTACTGAAATATAACCATTCCAAGTATTTCCCCCTGAGTCCCCAAGATAGGCAAAGGCAACCCTACCTGAATCTCCGGCGGCAATAGCAGGAAAACCCGTACCATTAAGGCCAATAGGAGGGGCAATCATTATTGGATCACTCCAAGAATCTCCTGTATCAAATGAATAGGAATAATAGGGCATATTATCTATACCCATCCACATAGCATGTAAGTTATCACTTTCATCGGGATATACTTGGGCTTCTTCAGCATTCCAAGTTGCAGCAGTACCTGTATCTTCGGTAGGTAATACATGCTCTGTCCAAGTTAGTCCTCCATCAGTACTTCGATATATAGCATAACCTTCTCCATCACAACTTGGGTTCCCTCGATAAAAATTGCCATTATTTGACCCTACCATGTGACCTGTTAAACCTCCGCTGTTACAATTAGCAGGAGCGCCAGGAACTTCCGGCCCCCAGGTTAATCCTCCATCATTACTTGTAGAACAAAGAGGAGAAACCCAATTACCATTAACGCAGAACACCCATGTAGTTTCATGCAATAGAGCGTTATAAGGAGAAGAAGCAATTGTTTGATGATCTTGTACAGAATATCCTGTAGCAAATGATGCTAAACCTAGGGGCCCCCAACTTTCTCCCTCATCATCAGACCATTCGACCGTCATTCCTGCTAGAGCATGCATATCAAATTTCATTACCCTGTCAGTCCAAGGATCTACATAGACATAAGGATCGTTACTATTGGCGACAGATCCTTGGTATGTATTTTCACAAGTATAGTCTAATTCTACCATTTCAATCATATTTGAACATCTTATTATCGCAGTAGAGCCTCCTGGGCCATTGCCCCAACTTGTCATGAAAAGATTATCAGCAGAAGTAATCCCTATTGTCGGTTCAAAGGTCGATACTCCAATCCCATAATATGTGCCCTTTGCACAAACTGGAATATTTTCTCCAATTAAAATAGAAGTAAGATCAGTATCATCTACTGTAAGTATATTTGTGGAATTTGGAAAATGATACCAGGTATTGTTTGCTAATCCATCGGGACAAATATCATCTAAAATTGAAGTTATTGGTGTATTATTTGAGGATTCATTACCAAAACATCCTGTGACTGACGATGAGATAAACAACAATACAACCATTGTTACTATAGGCTTCACGGACTATCGGCAACGCTTTTTGTACATCATATGAACGGATAAATGTTCTATTACATTTTTAGAGTAGAATTCCCACCTTCTGGAAGGAATGGAAGTTGTATAACTTCTCCGTATAATGCAGGCCCGGTCATTATAGTTCCAATTATCGCCTCTTCATTTCCAGCAGCGTTGTGCGCTAAGGCAATCCAAGGACGTCCTTCGTCATCAAGCTCCACATCTATGAAATCTCCAAACCCACCACATCTAATATTGCCACAATCAGGTAAAATATCTAGCGGATCTGTTGGTAAATTGACGGCCACACTAGTAATTAAAGGAGTTTCAGAAAATGCATCAGTCATAATTGCCATATATCCAGACCACCCTCCGCCAGTTGATTCATTCCAATCCCATGATTCTCCTATGTAGCCTATTACAACTTTCCCAGAGTCTCCAGCAAATATTGTTGGAAAACCACTTTCATTAACTCCAGGTGCTGCTACCATCATTGGATCACTCCAAGTCTCTCCCTGATCTCTAGAATATGAATACCAAGGCATCATGTCTGTGGATATCCAAGTTGCATGCACGTTTCCAGCTTCATCAACTGCAACTGCAACTTCATGAGAATGCCAACCCTGTTGCATGCCTATTTCAGTAGTAATGGTATGCTCACTCCATGTGTAACCTCCATCGTGAGAAGCATATACTGCAGGCCCTTCACAAGAAGGATTTCCACGATAAATTGAACCATCAGATCCTCCTGCTACGTGGCCATGCAATCCTGAACACTGATTTCCAAAACTTTCAGTAGGGTAACCTATCTGTTGTGCATCCCATGTATGGCCTCCATCTAATGACCTAGAGCATTGAGCACCTAATGCAGGAGAACCTGTGTTTATACAATAAACATACACAACATCACCTAAGATAGCATTTTCATGAGGAACCGAAGCAATACTCTGATGGTCTTGAGGGGCATAATATCCCTCAACCGGGAAAGGAACACTCCACGACTCTCCTTCATCATCAGAATATTCTACAAACATAGCGGCTAGAGCATGCATATCGAATTTAACTAACTTATCATTAAATTTATCTACATAGAGATATGGATCATTTGAATTAGGGGTTTGGCCAGAATCATCATCAATTTGATTAAATGGCCCAACATCTTCCCATGTTTGTCCCTGGTCCCTAGATCTAATTATGTGGGTCCCATCCCCAAGACCGTTATAGTTCGTAAAAAAGATAGCTCCAGATGAAGTAATTCCAAGAGTTGGCTCAAAGGTATCCCAACCTGTCCCATAATATGTTCCACTTGTGTAATAAGGAACATTCACCCCAGTCAAATTAACTGTTAAATTGGCATTTGCTATTTCAATAGGATTAGTTGCATCTACTGCCCAAGGCCAGTTTATACTTCCAGCGTAATGGTACCATGTTGTTAGAGGAGTATCTCCCTCTGGAAAAGTGAATAAATCATCTTCTATTATGTCTACAGTAGATTTAGATGAAAGACACCCTGTCATGGTAGAGCACAAAATCACACCAACTATCATTAAGGCGATACCACGCATAATACTCCCCAGTAGTTACACATTAAAAAATAGAACATCCCCAACATCACTCAATCCCATTCATTTTCAATTATATTTGGTATTGTTTCTAATATAGTTGTCTTTGGGTCTTTCCAATTTATTTGAAAATCTTTACTTGCCGGCCCTGCATCCCAATATAATTTGTTTTTTAGATGTGTTTTTGCCCAACCAATAGTAACTTTAGGATGTAGAGCAGCCACTAAAAGTGCTAAATGATAAGGTAGCACCTTTGTAGCCCATTTTCTTTCTGGATAATTTTTCTTTAACAACTTTGCAATGTCCCCCCACATCATTTCTCCTCCAACTGCCAAATATCTCCCTCCGTCTTTACCACTGGATAATGCTCTAACATGAATTTCAGCAATATCTCTTACATCAACAATACTTATTTGCATAGGCAACAGAACGGGCAATTTTCTCTTAACTAACATCATCAATATGGAAAGCGAACCATGCAAATGTCTTTTTGACATCGCCGGACCAAATACCATGCAAGGATGAATGGTGATCATCCTTGGGCCAGATTTTATATTTTTATGCCATTTTCTTACCAGCATTTCTGCACTATATTTTGCTAAACCATACGGATTTTTGTCTAATGTCGCATCTTCTGCAAATGTTTCAGATGTCAATATTGTGCCATTTTCCCATTTAGCAGGTCTTATAGCAGCAGTAGAAGATGTATGTATGAAATTTATAACTTTACCATTTTTTTCAATCGCGTTAAGCACATTTCTAGTTCCTATAACACTAGGATCTACTATTTCTTTCTGAGGTTTTTTCGACTTTATAATAACGGCTGCAGCTGTATGTATAACATCTTCACAACCAGAAATTGCTATATTTACGCTTTCCTCATTCAATAAATCCATTTCAACAATTTCCAGTGAACCGTCTTTCTCTATTGGTAAATTATTCAAATGCTGAATTCTTTCAGGATCGCTCATATCTCTAACAGTAGCTCTCACATTCCTTCCCTTAGATAGTAGATTAGCAACAATATGGCTGCCTATATACCCACTTGCTCCTGTAACGACCACGAGATCCTTTGACATATACTTCCGAAGTATATCTAATGATTGAGTTTTGCCCTAAACCAAATCTTCACTAAGGTAGAATAATAATTCTGTTAATTCCTTATCTTCAGGAAATAATTCTACCGCTTTTTGAGCAGAAAAAAATGCCGAAACATCTTGATTTAATTCCATTTGTACTCTTGTTAGGTTAGTCCATGCAACTTGCCTTTTTGAATAATTTTTTGACGCTATTGCTTCTCTAAACCAACTTACTGCATTTTCAGGCTCATCCCTCTTCATTAATATCTCTCCAATTTCATTCCATGCTTCTCCAAAATGCGGATTTGTCTCAATCGCTTTCCTTTGCCATGCCAAAGAATCTTGGTTATCTATCGAGTATGTCATTCCTAAATAACACGCAGATTCAGCAGAAGGTGAAAGTAGGTAAGATGTGCCATGATGTTCTGCTGCAATTCTAAAAACTCCAATTTTTTGAAGTACATGACCCATTTTAAAAAGATCCTTAGCTATAGAGTCTTTAACAGAAATACTATCTTTTTCTAGAAGTATGTCTGTAGAACCCCATACTTCTTCAATAATTTCTAGTAATGATTCAGGACCAATCCTATCTTTAGTAGGATTTTCATTAGCGTGTAACCAAGCATCTCTAATTAAATCAGGGGTTTCTTCAATGATGTCACTAGTCAAATGGTTTTCGTGTATCAGACTTCCACAAAGTATGTTCTCTGTATAGCGATCCAGCATATCAACATCCCACAATGTTATTTGCTGGGATTTAATCTCTCCAAACACTTCTTTTGTTATTTTTTGCAGGATTGTACGACCATCATCATTAATTGGCGCCCACATCTCTCCATTAACATTAATTTCTCTTAGTAAATTTACCGGCATAGTAGTCAAACCTCCTGTAATTATTATTTTATCCCATAAACTATTATTTTCTTTGTTTATGTATTCTAAACCACACCATTCTATTTCACAATTCAATGCCTTTGCCACAATATCCAACCGTAAATTCTCCCATCTATTTTGCAAAATCTCCCTCCTATTATCGTTTATCTCTAAAACCATTATTTTTTTTGCACCTAAATGTAATATAATTTCAGTCCACCAATTACCTCTTGGACCAATTAATAATATACAATCATTATTTTCTATTCCTATCATTTGAAAGATATGCCCCGTTTCAAATAACCCAGGTAAAAGAGAATTGGGGGATTTTAAATCTGACCACCAAGGCAGTTTTAATGCGCTACTCTCAATATTTTCAATCATTAATGGGAGTGGAAGTGCGTGAACTTCTCTGGGAGTTTTAGATAAAGCATCCTTTACTACGGAATCATCCAATGTCCCCATATATGCCAGTCTTTCTACAGCCTCTGATTGAGAACATAATTTAGGCCAAGAAAAAACTTCTGGTAACAATTCCAAATCACAATTTGAAATGTCCCGAACTCGCCAATCCCTTTCCATGATATTCAGTAGCATTCGATGTTATTGAATGCACCCCATAATTTTTCAACAACATTAGCGATATTATACTATCTGATTAATTCATCAACAGAATTTACGACTAAATCAGGATGTTGTGAGGATATTTCAATATCCTGTTTTTTTGCTTCTCCTGAAAGAACCAAGATACCTTTCACATTTGCCCTTTTGGCCATTTCCATGTCTGTATAAAGCCGATCACCTATCATTGCACATCTTTCTGGATCTAAGTTTAATTCATTTATTTTATGTAGAATCATTCCAGGGTTAGGCTTGCCACAAACATGTGTCGGCTTGACTCCTGTTGTAGCTTCAAATAAAGCCATAAAAGCTCCATTGTCTGGTAAACCACCAAAAGGAGATGGGCAGACCATATCTGGGTGACTGGCAACCAATTTTACACCATTGTGAAGATGAAAAGAAGCCTCCGATAACTTATCGTAATTTATTTCTGTATCATAACCGAGTACTACATACTCAGGATCTTCAGATTTCGTTTTTATATTTACTGCTTCTAACATTTCTTGCATACCTTTTGTTCCAACTAAATATGTTTGTGATACATTATTCTTTTTTAACCAAGATATCAAATCATGTGTCGATAATATTACATCTTCTTTAACTGCAGGAATTTTCATTTTATTCAGTTTTTCCAAATATTGATTGACAGATTTACTCGAATTATTTGATAAGAAAAAATACCTTATATTTTTCATTTTTAATCTTTCCAAAAAATCTATGGCACCAGGAATTAACTCTTTCCCTAGATATATAGTACCATCTAAATCTAAAAACACACATTCTATTTCATTAAGTGAAATATCCATATCTGAACTCAAAAAAACACCTCATGGTAACAATAGAGATCTAATAACGAACCACTTGCTATATACACCACCAGATGCTTCCTTGCCCGCAATCATTTCAGTCATCATTTCTCTAATCGCTTCTTTCTTTGAAGCCTTTTTCATGAACCAATTCATTAACCATTTTTTCTTAACTACTTTTTGAAGAGCATAAGAATTAGTTAATTCAGGACCCAAGGTATCCCAAAGTTTTTGCATATAAATTTCAGCAGATTCTTCACTAAAACCGGAAGAATGTAAAGAATCATCAAAAATTTCAGCAGTCATTTTAGCTGAAACTAGCGCGTTTCCAATACCTTCACCACTAAAAGGATCAACTAAACTAGCAGCATCTCCAACACACATTGCTCCGGCTGTTGCACTTCTTCTTGGTTGATGTGATGGCGGATTTTTTCTTGGAGAACCAAATGGTAATTGCCATCCCTTTTCACTACCTTCAACTAAACTAGCACCAATAAAACGCTCTTTGAAAATAGGATGATTTTCTATTATATTTTTTTGCATCTTTTTCAAAGAGCGTTTTATACCATGTTGCTTTCTTTGCTCTGAAATAACCATTCCTATGCCAACATTTACTATACCATCATTCACAGGGAATACCCAAAAATATCCAGGATTAACTTCATCGATAAAATGTATTTCTATAGATCCTGAGTCACCTTCGCACCCCTTTACATTTGCCCAATATTCTCTATATCCTCCACAATAATGTTCTATGTCTCTCATTGGTTCATCATGTATTGATTCAGTAATTGTTTTAGCTACAGGGCAATTATACCCTCCAGCCCCAATGGTTACCAAAGATGTAAAATCTAACTCAAATCCTTCTTTTGTTTTACCCCCAACTCCAACTATTTTTTTGACTCCATCCTCTTCATTTATTTTGATATCTTTCACTGAATATCCTTGAATAACACTTCCTCCATGTTCTAGAACTATTTCTGTAGCTCTTTTGAACATCATGTAATCAAACTGAATCCTAGGTAGAGAATAACCGGCTTCTAATTTTTCAAAAGCTTCTTTCGGCAAATCTATTTTTACATTTTTGCCATTTGACGAACTCATAATTATTGAGTCTACACGGAAATGTGGTGTTTTTTCAATCATTGTTTTGACACCCAATTCTTTTACATGGCGTAATGATTTTCCACCTACCGCATCTCCACATATTTTGTCCCTTGGCCATATTTCTTTCTCTAATAGCAGTACTTTTCGACCCTTCATTGCATTATATGAGGCAGCAGCAGAACCGCCAGGCCCGCCTCCAACAACAATCACATCAAAATGACAGTTATTTTCAGGGATTGCACCTACATTAATTGGTTTAGTCCAGTCCTCCATGGCTTCTCCCTATGCTTCGGATAAGGCACATCCATTCAAAGTCTACCATTGACTTGATTCGTTAACCCCCCTTCAGACTAGCATGGATAAGACAATATGGATTGTACAAACAACCCTTCCAGGCGATATGATTGAACCAATAATCGGCTCTTGGTCAGCAGATTTTGTTGATGCTGGATTAACTAAATGTGTACAAAGAAGTAAGATAACATCGATTTATGAATGGGAAGATAGTATTCATGATTCCAAAGAATGGAGAGTCCAAATGAAAGTAGCAAATCATAATAAAGATACTTTAATCAAATTAGTTAAAGAAAAACATCCATACGATTTACCACAAATTATTTGTTGGAAAGTAGAAACAACTACTGATTATGCAAGATGGGTTGAAGAATAATACCTTCACGCATATACAATGGATTGGAACAACCTTCTCAAACCTGCAAAAAAAGTCCCATCTACTAATTGGAGCTCATCGGATCCAATGTCATTGAAACCAAAAATTAGTACAATGATTATTTTAATCTTAGGTTTGTGGATTTTTGGTACCGGGGATGCAATTATCGTGGCTGCAGGGCTAGGAGTAGCCCCTTGGACGGTACTAGCTCAAGGTATTTCGGAACAAATAAATTGGACATTGGGGCAAACAACATTCCTTGTAAGTGTCATAGTTCTTTTTTTATGGATTCCAATAAAAGAAAGGCCGGGCTTAGGAACAATTTTGAACGCTATTTTAATTGCTCTAGCAATAGATGTAATGTTACCATATCTTCCTACTCCGGATATTTATTTTTTACAAATATTACAGGTATTAATTGGCACAATATTTGTTGGTATTGGCAGTGGTTTGTATTTGACTGCTAATTTAGGTCCGGGCCCTAGAGATGGATGGATGACTGGTATCCAAAGAATAACTAATGTCCCTATTGCAAAGGTCAGAGCAAGCATCGAGATAATTGTATTATTGTTAGGATATTATCTTGGAGGAACTGTAGGTTTAGGAACTGTTATTTTTGCACTTTTTATAGGCCATATCGTCGCTATATGCTTACAGATAACTAAAAAAATCGATGAATTTTTTTCCTAATTAGATTATCTTCAATGCGTTTTCAATATCTTTCCATAAATCTTCAAAATCTTCAATTCCGACCGATAAACGAACTAATCCAGGAGTAATTCCTATCTCCTCTCTTCGTTCTTGAGGAATAGCCGCGTGCGTCATAGACCAAGGATGATTAATCAAACTCTCCACTCCGCCAAGACTTTCAGCAGTTGCAAAAAGTTTTGAAGCAGCGGCAAATTTCCTAGCCCCTCGCTCTCCACCAACAACTTCTATTGATATCATCCCACCATATCTGCGCATTTGTTTATTGGCAATATCATGGCCGTTATGAGTTTTCAAACCAGGATAAATAAGTCTTGTTACTTTAGGATGTTGAGAAAGCTTCTCGACAAGTTTTTCTGCATTATCACAATGTCTTTCTACACGTATTGCTAGTGTTCTAATGCTTCTTAGGGTAAGAAAACAATCCATCGGTGAAGGGACTGCACCCAAGGCATTTTGAAGGAATTTTAACTGTTTATCTAATTCCTCATCTCGAGTTACTACACACCCTCCTATTAAATCACTATGTCCTGCAATATATTTCGTTGTTGAATGTACAACAATATCTGCACCTTGCTCCAGTGGTCGTTGTAACATAGGACTCGCAAAAGTATTATCGACCACTACTACCCAACCATTTTTATGTGCTATATTTGATAATTTTTCAATATCATGAACTTCTAATAATGGATTGGTTGGACTTTCTAGCCAAAGCATTTTTGTATTTTCTTTAGCACATTTTTCAACATCACCTTCTTTCAATTGACTATATGTGGTTTCAACTCCAAATTTATTTAATATTTGATCAAATAAACGCGCCGTACCTCCATATAGGTCAGAAGCTGCTATAATATGACTTCCTGCTTCTAACATCTGTGTAATGGTACTGATTGCTGCCATGCCCGATGCAAACGATGTCCCATATGCTGCCGTATCAGGAGATTCCAATTCTGCAATAGCTGACTCAACAAGAGCTCTTGTAGGGTTATGTGTACGTGCGTATTCATATCCTTTATGAATTCCAAAATCTTCCTGCACATAAGTTGATGTTTGATAAATAGGCATTTGAACTGAACCAGTATTTTTATCAGGATCAGCGGAAACATGAACTGATCTAGTAGAATTTCCAATTTTGTCCATTTACTCGCCCCATTTTGATATATCAAATCCATTCTCTTTGAGCCAATCGTCATTGTATAGCTTTGATAAATAAGGACTTCCAGAATCTGGTAAAATAACTACTATCTTAGCCTTTTTATCCAAATTATCCGCCTCCTCTGCTATATCTATTGCAACCTTTAATGCACCGCCACAAGATCCTCCACAAAATAAACCTTCTACTCTTGCTAATTTTCTACACATTTTAAAACAATCTTCATCATCAACCATTCTTATTTGATCAATCACTTCAAAATTTGTAGCAGGAGGGATAAAATCTTCTCCAAAACCTTCTACCTTGTATGTGTGAGGAGTGCCAATCGTACCTCTTTCAAAATACTCCTTTAGTATTGATCCTTTAGCATCTACTCCCACAATTAGAGGAGCGGGCTTATCTTCATTTTTTGCCTGTATTATTAGAGAATTCCCACATCCCGATATTGTTCCACCTGTCCCCATTGTTGCAACAAAGTGAGTTAATTCACCTTCAGTTTGTCTCCATATTTCCGGGCCAGTACTATTCATATGTGCTAAAGGATTAGCCAAGTTAGAATATTGATCTGGATACCAAGAATTTTCTATTTCTCTTGCCAGTCTAGATGCAACTTCATAGTATGATCTCGGATCTTCCTTTTCAACAGCAGTAGGACAAATATGTACTTCAGCACCAATAGCACGTAACAGATCTATTTTTTCTTGTGCCATTTTATCAGGCATTGTAAAAATGCACTTATATCCTCTTTGCGCA
>PCAI01000047.1 GCA_002731195.1 Methanobacteriota archaeon
GTTACCGCATCGGCTGACACTGTGAATGATAATTCATCACCGTTCAATGCTGTTGCCTTCATACCGTCTGTTAAATCTGTAGACAAAACTTGCCCAGATACAACATGGTATGTCAGAATATCTACCAGTGTGGCGTTTTCTTCGTCGGTATCGAAAGATGCTAGATCGATTCCTGCTGCTGTAAAAGCTGCATCTGTTGGTGCGAACACAGTGAAGGGTCCATCACCAGACAATGTTGAAACAAGGCCCGCATGGGCTAATGCTGCTACTAAAGAGTCGTGCACACCTGTTCCAACAGCATTAGTAGGTATATCTTCTGTCTCATCTGCCACTACGATTGGTGACATAACAAGACTGGCGGTCATTAGCAAGGCTATCATAACTTTAGAGTTAAACATGAACCGGCTTGCTACACTTACTCCTTTTATATGAATGTTTGAAACCATAGATAATTGATTCATCTATAAGTCAAATTTTTTGATATCTGGAATTAAATCAATTTCAGAATTTGAAAACGATTAATTATAAGGAATAGGCAATTCAATGTGATTGATACAATGAGTAATGTAGAGTCCGATGTAATTATCGTAGGTGCAGGTCCTGGTGGACTTGCATGTTCATTGCTACTTGCAAAAGCGGGTTTGAAGGTAAAAATAATAGAAAAGACAGGTCGTGTCGGAGGTAGGACCAAAGTTATAGAAAAGGATGGTTATCGTTACGACAATGGGCCTACATTTTTCCATTACACCGAAATAATAGAAGAGATTTTTCAAGCGATTGGTAAAGATGCACATGAAGAATTAAATCTTATGAAACTTGATCCAAATTACAGGTTAGTATTTGGTGAAGGAGGGGCTCTAAATGCCAGTACTGATATAGATTACATGGCAGATCAAATTGAACAATTGTGTGGAAAGAAAGATGCTGAAGGATTCAGAAAGTATGT
Source organism: Methanobacteriota archaeon (assembly GCA_002731195.1). Classification (GTDB taxonomy): domain Archaea; phylum Thermoplasmatota; class Poseidoniia; order Poseidoniales; family Thalassarchaeaceae; genus MGIIb-O3. The sequence continues at coordinate 947 of PCAI01000047.1, forward strand.
ATTAGATAATAGGAAAAAGTTGAAATTATCTAAGAATTGTTTAAATTCACCGTGGACAAGTTGGACCAATCTTGCAAACAAGAGAGCTTTGAGGGTATCAAAAGTATTGAGGCCTTGGAGAAGTGTTGCATCTGATTTGTCTAAATTTTTTGATGATGATAGAATGCAACTCGCTATGAGTTTTCAAACTAAATATTTAGGGATGTCTCCTTTTCAAGCACCAAGTCTTTTTACGATACTATCTTTTTTAGAATTAGAATATGGTATCTATCATGCCAAAGGCGGATTGGGGACAGTAACTGAAAGAATGGGAGTATTAGCAGAAGAATTAGGAGTAGATATTTGTCTAAATGAGCCTGTTGAAGAGTGTCTTTTCGATGGTAAAGAAATAATCGGAGTTAGAACAGAAAAAAATACTTATACTGCTAGAAAGTATGTAATGAATGTAGATTTTGCTACAGGAATGAAAGGCTTGATTCCTGATAAATTAAGAAAGAGATGGTCCAATAAAAAATTAGATGAGAAAACTTACTCTTGTTCAACATTTATGCTCTATCTTGGAGTAGATAAGAAATATGATTTAGATCATCATCAAATTTATGCATCTAAAGATTACCATACAAATCTAAAAGATGTTACAGAGAATAAAATAACATGGGATGATCCCTCATTATATGTTCAAAATGCATGTTTAACAGATCCATCAATGGCTCCAGAAGGGCATTCTACTATCTATGTTTTAGTTCCTGTTTCAAATGTACATGAATCAATAAATTGGGATGAAATAAAACATGATTACAGAGATGTAGTACTTGAAACTATGAAAAAATTAGGCTATGAAGATTTGAAAGAACATATAGTGTCAGAGACTATTGTTACTCCCGACGATTGGGGTGCAAGAGATATTTACAAAGGTGCAGTTTTCAATTTAGCACATGGGTTAGATCAAATGCTTTGGAGAAGACCTCAAAATAGATTTGAGGAGTTAAATAATCTATTCTTAGTTGGCGGAGGAACTCATCCTGGTAGTGGTTTACCAACCATATTTGAAAGTGGGAGAATAAGTGCTAAACTGATTTGTTCTGATCTAGGAATAGAACCAGATTGGAATGGTGTAGAAACTTGGTTTGAAGATATTAAGAAACCTAAAATGGTGATTCAATGATTAAAAAAGAAATATTCATCGTCCTTATGTTTTTAATAAGTTCTCTAGCAGGTTGTATAGAAGAAAATCAATTGGTAGATGAAGAAGAAATAGTTGAGTCATCAGCGCCCGAAAGAATGTCTTTTAATTCACCAATAATGGGAGATGAGAACAACTCTGATTTAGATTTACAAGAATATGTCTCCAATGGATCTGTTCTATTAATCTGGGTAGCAGCTAATTGTAAAGGGTGTCATGATTGGACGGATGCCATAGTTGAAGAAGTAAATAATGGGAATATAAGTAATAATTCTGTGCTGAGCATTCATAGATATGCAGCATTTGAATCATCAACATCTATGGAAAATGTGTATGGTAAAAATGCCACAAATCCAGTTTCTTGGCCACTTATTCTTCCATCCGAGAATACACAATTGTTTGATTTAGACACAGGTTTAGAAAGTGAATATTCAGTTTATGATGCATTTGGAAATCCATCTACACCAACATTACAGATAATGGATTCAACAGGAAAGTTAACATGGACATCTAAGACCTACTGGGCGACAGAGGAGCTTGTTGAAGAAATCAAGAGTTTACTTAATTGAGGTTTTATATATGGATATTTACGATTTATCTTTCTTTTTATCAACCATGTGGGTTGGACCATTCTGGATTGCAATGATGTTGTATCCTGAACATGAAAAAACACATCAATTAATGCAAGGACCATGGTTTTTTATCGGACCTATTGCAATATGGTTCTTAATTTCTTTTTCAGATGTTTCAGGCCTTATTGGATTGGCAAAGGATTCCATGGACCCTACGAATGCTCTACAAGGCTTAGCAGATTTGTTGGGCACAAAAGCAGGTGCTTCAGCAGCATGGGCACACATGGTTGCTGGAGATATTTTTGTTACAAGATGGATATGGAAAAGGTGTATTGAAGCAAAATCTGAGAAATGGATAACAATAACTTCAGTATTTTTTGGAGTTATGTTAATGCCAATAGGTTTGGCATTAAATCTAATCCTACTCAGAGGAACACCTAATAAACAATAATAGTTAGACTCAAGTATTGATTGCCTATGAAAATTAGATTGCATCAATTTCTATCGAAATGTGGTATTTTTTCATCTAAAAACAAAGTAAAGGAAGCAATTTGGGAAGGGAGAATTACTGTAAATGGAACTATTATTAAAAATATTAGTTTTGAATTTAATCCTAACAAAAAGAAAGTTATGTACGATGAAAGAGAATTATCACTTCCACAGACTGAGACTTATTTTTTGTTAAATAAACCATTAGGATATATTTGCTCAAGATTAAATTCACAAGAAAGAAATTTAGGCAAGAAATCTGTGTATGAATTATTTCATGGTAAAATACCAGACTCTGTGTATGAATCACTTAATACAGTAGGAAGGTTAGACGAAAATACTACAGGTTTCTTAATAGTAACGACTGATGGTAAGTTAGTTCATAGAATTACAAATCCGGATAATAACATAAGAAAAACATACTATATTGAAGCCATTAAACCAATCTCAGAAAAACAAATTGCTTCAATAAAAAATGGCGTAAGGATATCAATTAAAGATAATAATGTGATTGAAGAATATATTACTAGACCTACAATATTAACAGATATTAAACAATATAGTATGATTCTAACAATTGATGAAGGAAAGAAAAGAGAGATCCGTAGAATGTTCAATTCTGTTGGAAATGAAGTATCGAAATTACATAGATTATCTACTGAAGACATGATATTAGATAACTATGAAGTGGAATTAGGTAAATATTGCGAAATAGGTATAGAAGAAATTAACCAGTATATATTTAATGATACCAAAACTGTCTGATAAAGATTATTTTTACGAATCATTAAAATTGTGATAGTATTAGTTCTAGGATATGGGAACTGGTGAAAGTGATATAGCTGCGATTGTTGTTGAAGGAGTCTATGAAGGAACTTTGGGTCATCTAGACAAAAGATGGTGGTGGAGAGATTGGTTGAAACCGATACTCTTCTATTTACTTCCTTTAATTCCTTTTATCTATCTTACTGGATGGTATCTTGGATACTTCTAGTCAACCAGTAATTGAATCTTATGTTATATTTGAAAGTCCGCCATCAACATGAATTACTTCACCAGTAATCCAATCAGGAGCTTTGCTGACTAACCATGAAGCAACATCTCCAACTTCAGATGCTGTTCCAATTCTTCCAGATGGATTTTTATTATTACTAATCTCTCTTGCAGCATCTGAAGACAGTATTTTGGAAGCTAATGGAGTGTCTGTAAGCCCTGGAGATACGACATTTATTCTAATTCCTCTTTTTGCATATTCTGAGGCAGTTGCTCTAGCTAATCCTTCTAACCCCGCCTTTGAGGCACTGATTGCGCCATGATTTGGCATACCTATACTAGCAGCCGCTGAAGAAAATAAAATAATTCGTCCGTTCTTTTCTTTCATCATTATTTTTGCAGTTGAATTAATAGTATTATGTGCAGTAAGTAGATTTTGTTCTACAGTTTCCATGAATTGTTCTGAAGAAGTGGCGTGAGTAGGTCGCAAAAATATAGTCCCTACTGCTAGTACAACTGCATCAATTTTACCATAATCTTCCTTAATTGAATTGGCTACTTTATGCATTTCATCATTATTTCTGGCATCAACAGGGCGTATTTCAATACCTGTTTCATTGGAAAAATTTGTTAGATGTTTTGCATCTCTAGCGCTCCCAATGACTGTCCAGTTTTCATTTGCTAAATTGGAGGCAATACATCTACCAATTCCTCCAGTAGCACCAATTATCCATACAACTTTATTTTCGACCATTATTTCACTTCCTTACCCAATCCTAATCCTTCTCTAAATTCATCCAATGATGGCCCCATTTCAAGGATTAATTTGACATCTGGATGTGTTCTAATTACTAGACCATCCATATACATTAATGATCTGATTATTGGAAATGCTTCTTCACCAAAATCTGCACCTGCATCTTCTACTGCAGCTCTAACTGTTTTCATCATTACTTCCGTTAAACTTTGTTCTCCAACTGATTTATCTTCAAAACCATCATAAATTAACTTCATATTTTTCTTAAATTTATTTACTTTTTTCTCTGGTGGCCTACTATCTGCAAGATTTAATAACGCCTCGAATGCATCATCTTTATCATTATTTGAAAGATTTTCAAAAAAATTGAAAAGTGATAAGCTAATATTTTTTGGAGCATCACAAATTGCACCATTATCAATAAAAACAAAATTTCCATCTCTATCTATTATACAATTGCCCGGATGAAGATCGCCATGAAAAGTTCCTACACCAAACATGTAAGCGCCATGTATTCTAAATAATTCGATTAAATAATCCCATTCTAAAGATTGATTTCTAATTCCTTCCTCTAATGTTTTTCCTTCAATAAATTCAGAAACTAAAACATCCTCATTTGACAATTTATCCCAATATTTTGGAAATTTTAATCTCGGCATAGAAAAATCTTCTGCAAGATTAGATTGAATTTGTTTTAATTTATTTCCACCTTTTATTTCATTATTCAAATTTAGCTCTCTAAGTGTATAATCTTCTACATGATTTAGTAATGCTATAGGATTGCCAACCTTTCTTAATTTTGGAGAAAATAAGATTAGTACTTTTAACCATCTTTTCATCCTAAAAACATCTTTCTTGAATTTTTCTTTGTGATTGGCCTTAATTATCTTAACAACAACTTCCTCACCAGTTTTGAGGCGTGCTCTATGAACTTGACCAACTGATGCTGATGCTAATGGCTCTTCATCGAACCATTCTACGGAGTTGTGGAATTCATCAGGTGCTTTTTGTTTCAAAATTGAAAGAACATCTTCAGAAGGTATTGTGGAAGCTTGGCCGTATAATGTTTGTAATTGACGACACTTTTCTATAGAAAGTAAATCTGGCCTCAAAGCAAATATTTGAGAAAGTTTAACTGCTAAAAGGCCTTGATTTTGTATCCAATCTAAGTTGGCTGGTTTCTTCCTTAGTATCTGGTACATAAAACGAGAGAAGGTAAATAATCTCATAATTTCTCCACCATAAGCATTGATTGGTAATTAATAAGAATGTTTTAATTAATTTTCATTGGACAATACTAAGTTATATCTACAGAATTCATCTTTATTTTCCGATGATTGTATTCTTTCTATTGTAACTTCTTTCATTGAAGAATACCTACTCAATAATGTCCCTTCAATTATGCCATCATCAAGTTCCCATAAGGGCATTTGATCTGAGTTTTCAGCATCTGGTAAGAGATGTACTTTGATGTGAAAAATAGGATCAGCATCATAACTTAATTCTCCGAGTCCTGCATATTCATACCAATCCATCATTTCACTAAGGAATTCAACATGACCATCAATCTTCCTCAAGCTAAATGCTAATTCTTCTCCTATTCTATTTCCTACCTGACGGAGTAATGATCCAATATCAATTCCAAATGTACTAAGACTTGTAATTCCGCCTGTTCCTAGTTTTTTCCTTGCATCACTAATTTCTAAACCAGATGCCATGAAAGCATCTAAGTTGAATGGCGTATCAGATTCTGGTAATTCTTCTGATATTTGTAAAACATCCCTCATACGGTCTAAGAAAGAACCACCATCTAAAGTGAGTTTTAATGGATCAACAATTCTTTCTTCAGTGAATCTTTTTGATGCTAATTCGAAAGGAATTGCCTCTTCCCAAATACTTTCAATTAAATTCCTCTGAGATTCTGCAAAAGGCATAGACTGAATAAGAAGGGCAGCATCTTTTTTTCCCCTTCCAACAGGGTTTTCTTCAGTATTGAGGTACTGAATGGCTTCTAATTGATCCATGACAGTACCCTGGGACTCTAAATCATCACTATGACGTACTTCTACTTTTGAATCTAGTTCAGAAAAAAATCGGATTGTTCGGCGATCCAACTGTGCCATTACTTTTACTTCAACACCTCTTTGAGCCGCGTTATTTACTTCTGCTAATGCAGTACTTCTACACAAATGAAGTATGCCAAATTTACCTAATGTCAAGATTAGTGAGTGTTCAGATTCAAGAGCCATTTTTTCTATTTTAGAAAATATATGGACTCTTTCCTTTAAAACAGCGAATTTTGGCTCTATTTCTAAATCAACACTTACTTCTTCTTCGATGTCTTGTGTTTTTCCTTCCTTAATATCATTATATCCTTGTTCAATTTTTTTTAATTGTTCTTTCCTAATATTTATTAGATGTTCAAGGACATTTTTTAATGGCGGACTTGAAAATTTCATAGGCCTGTCTGCTGTTACTGTAACTAATCCGCCACTTTGTAATCGTTCGAGGGAATTGTACGCGTCTAACCTAGTAGTTCCAAGTTCTTTGGCCAACTCACTAGCCTTTAGATTGGTTTTTGCAGACAATACAATTACTGCATCTGCTTCTCTTTCCGATAATCCGGCATCAATCAAAAGTGTATTCCAATTCATTTGAATCTAGCCCCATCAGTAACTTCACTCATTGCTGAAAGTATCTTTGCTACATGTGTTCTAGGCCTAAACAACCAATCATAGACATGATGTATAGTATTGTCAGGGCCAATTAAAAAAGATGATTTTGCAGGGAATAATCCCAAATGATTAGCGACTCCAAATTCTACAGCAACTTTTCGTTCGGGATCGGAAAGTAATGTGAATGGCAGCTGTAATTCTTCTTTGAATTCTTTATGTTGTTCTACTGTATCTTGACTGATTCCTATGACCTCTACTGGAGGAGTTAAAGAACGGAATAAATCATATTGATCTTTGAAAGATAAGCAGCCTCTTTTACAAGTTGGAGAACCATCTTTTGCATAAAAAAACAATACTTTCCATTGGTCATTTAAATCGGATAAAGAGAAAGTTTTACCATCACTTGTATTCAAAGTAAATTCTGGCGCAATGGAGCCGATTAAAGATGTCATAATATAGTCCCTCATATTTACAGATTAAAACTTAATTGTTTTTAGAGCATGTGCCCCATTCTACTTTTCTTAGTAGCTAGATATTTTATATTACTTTCAGAGATACCACTGATGTGGGAAAATCTTTTACTAACTGTAATACCATTATCCTCTAAACCCTTTATTTTAAGAGGATTATTTGTCATCATCCTCACTTTCCTAACTCCCATATCCATTAGCATTTCAGCGGCTATCTTGTAATCTCTACCATCTGCGGGCAAACCAAGAGCTAGATTGGCATCTAAAGTATCGTACCCTTCATCTTGTAATGCATATGCTTGAATTTTAGAATGCAGACCGATATCTCGTCCTTCTTGTCTGAGGTACAGTATCGCCCCAACACCTTCTTCCTGAATTTTTTCCATTGAGAGTTGTAATTGTGGCCCACAGTCACATTTCATAGATCCAAAAGCATCACCTGTTAAGCATTCAGAATGTATTCTAATCAAAGGTGATTCTACTGAATTTAAGTCTCCAACATAAAGTAATGAATGTTCCTTTCCGATTGAGTCTAAAGTAACTCTAATTCTAAAGTTGCCATACTCTGTTGGGAGCATTGCATCGGCTTCAATTTCTACTGGTTCAGCTTGTCTTTTAATTTGCATAGTCATAATTGTCGAATTGTAGTACTACTTATCAATGAATGTTTATTACAATCACTCTTTTTCTTATTTTTACTACATATTTGAAAACACTTACTTATAGGTGATAAGAAACAAGCAAACTTTTGTAGAGGTTACGGGATGAGTATTATAGAGTCAAAATCATCTAGAATTCGTAACCTGAATAGTATGCCCATAAACACTTCTGGAGACTACGTCTTGTACTGGATGACTTCTGCAAGAAGATTCCATTACAATGCAGGAATGGACAGAGCTGTAAATTTAGCACTAAAATTAAACAAACCAATATTGGTAATAGAGTGTATGTCAATAAGACATGAGTGGGCAAGTGAAAGAATTCTGACATTTTCTGTTCAAGGAATGTTAGATAACATCAAAATTTTTAGAGAAAATAATATTACTTATCATCCATGGGTTGAAACCCATAAGGATTCTGGAAATAGGCTTCTTGCAAAACTATCTAATCATGCTTGTTCTGTCATAGTGGATGATTATCCTACTTATTTGCCAAGAACTATAATGGAAAAAGCGGCAAAAATATGTAAAGTAAAAATAGAGGCTGCAGACTCAAACGGGATACTCCCAATGGCATGGGCTGGAAAGGAACATATGACTGCATATTCATTTAGAAAACACGTACAAAAAAGTATGGCTGATGCATTGTTAAACTTACCACTAAAAAACTCAATGCAAACAGTAACGACTAATATTAAATTTGATCCAGAGGAGATGGCGGCTTTGTTTGCAGCAGTAGAAGTAGAATTTACTCCTTTAGAATGGTTGTGGAGGGTTGGAGAAACAGGAAAAATATCAGAAGAAGCATTAGCTCCATTAGATATAGATCATGAGGTAAAACCTGTCAAAAAGATGAAAGGTGGAAGATTTGAAGCATTAAAAAGAATGGAAGTTTTCCTTGAAATTAATCTTAAAAGATACTCTACAGATAGAAATAATACTGAAAACCCTGCTGTTAGTGCCCTTTCACCTTGGTTCCATTTCGGTCATATTTCAACAATAGAAGTGGTTGTTGAACTTTTTGAAAGGAGTAATTGGACATATGATATGACATGTTTTGAAGATATGGGCAAAGGTACTCGATCTGGATGGTGGGGTTTATCTGAGAGTGAGGAGTCATTCTTAGATCAAATCATTACATGGAGGGAGTTGGGATTCAATTTTGCTCATTACAGAAGAGATCATAAATCAATTGACTCGATACCAAATTGGGCAAAAAAATCTCTAGAGCAACATGCGGATGATGAACGTAAACCATACACATTTGAAGATATAGAAAATGCACGAACAGAAGATGAAGTTTGGAATGCTGCTCAAAGAGAATTACTAAGGACGGGATTAATTCATAATTATATGAGAATGGTTTGGGGTAAGAAAATTTTAGAATGGGCTCCAGATCCTAATACAGCTGCAGACTGGATGATGCAGATAAATGATAGGTGGGCATTAGATGGTAGAGATCCCAACTCATACACAGGAATATTTTGGGTCTTAGGTCGTCATGACAGGGCATGGGGCCCAGAAAGGCCAGTTTTTGGTAAGGTACGTTACATGACTACTGAAAGTGCCAGAAGGAAACTAAAATTAAATAATTATATCAATAGATGGGCGGAAAATGCACCTCTTCCTAGAGAAATACAGAGGTTGTGAGATGCCAACAAATTACAA
>PCAI01000033.1 GCA_002731195.1 Methanobacteriota archaeon
AAGGCTGCTGCTGAGGAAGAGGCGGTTGCAAAGGCTGCTGCTGAGGAAGAGGCGGTTGCAAGAATCGCTAGAGAAGAGGCTGCAAGAGCCAGTTTAAAGGCTGCTAGAGAGGAGGCTGCAAGAATCGCTAGAGAGGAGGCTGCGAAAGCCATTGAGGAGATGGATGCGGAAGAAAAGGCTGCAGCAGAAAAGGCTGCAGCTGCAAAAGAAAAGAAGCGTCTTCTGCTTGAGAGGGTGGCTGAGAAAGCAAGTAAAATTGATTTTGAGACTATTGGTAATGCGGCTACTTCGGACATTGTTTCAGAAATCACAACCGGATCAACGAGTATCACCCTGTCTGATGCTTCATCTTTCCCGGAGAGTGGAAATGCGTATATTTACGATCCAAGTGGAAATATAATATTAAAATGGGAAGGAAAAGAAAATGATACTTTAATTGGAGTAAGTGGCATTACCAAGAATCCTCCATATGGGGCGATAATAATTGAAAGAGATGATCTACAAGATATCAAAGGAGTTGGCCCGTTCATAGAAGAAAAATTAAATGCACTGGGAATATATACATTTAGGCAAATATCTAATATGGATCTTGAAATTGAAGAACAAGTGAATCTAGCTATAGAATTCTTCCCTGGTAGAATCAGAAGAGATGAATGGGCAAAACAGGCTTATGAATTTATTAATATTGATGAAAGTTAAGAGATAGACATTTAACAGTAATTGAAAGCGAAGGAATAGGGGCAATAGTATGGCGGGGGGAATTGAGGACGTATTTGCCCCACTGACTGATGCGATAAGCGATATAGAAGATATGGGTCTCTTATACCAGATTGGATTTAGTCTTCTGCTTATTCTTGTTGGATTATTGAGCGTGAGATTTGGTTTTTCTAGAATAGCCTGGAGAATTGTAAAAAGTACTGAAAATGAATGGGATAACGCTGCTTTAGTCCCTGTTACAAATAGGATCTACATATTTGTACTATCTGCTGGTACAGAAATATCAATTGATTGGATTGATACCGGAAGTGATAGTGCAATTTATTCAACTATAGAGCCTTATTTCTCAGCGATATATATCCTGTTAACAACTTCTCTAATTAGTGTCGGCATAAAATATGTAGTTCCAGCAATTTTTGAGAAATACACTGTTAATAAATCTGTGACAGTCACTGGAGGTAACCCAATAATGGTTTTTTTCAGCAGGGCACTAATATGGTTCATAGGATTAAATCTAGCACTTGATACCATAGGAATAGAATTGTTAGGAATACTAGCATCATTAGCAGTTTTCTCACTTATAATTGGTCTTGCAGTTCAACAAACCTTAGGAAATATAGTAAATTCATTTATGCTTGCGATAGATCAACCGTTTGAAGTCGGCGATAGAATAGAAGTAGATGGAATACAAGGGAATGTAGTATCAGTCGGAATATTGTCTACAAAAATAATAACATTCACGGAACAATTAGTCATAATACCAAATAATAGACTAATAGATTCAACCATTACTAACTTCGCCAGAGGCGGCGGGGATGGAGTGGCGACAAGAGTTTCTGTGAGAGTTGATGTAGGAGTAGACTATGACGAAAACTCTGCTCATGTAAAACAAGTAATGGCAGACGTCGCAAGTAAGTGCGAGTATGTTTTACCTGAGCCTCAGCCAATGGTATTACTAAGAGATTTAGGAGATTATTCAAAGATTTACCGACTTTATGCTTGGATAGAAGATTATAGTGATGAATTCTTAGCTAGAGACTGGCTATTAAGAGAAATTGATGTTCGCTTTGGAATTGAAAGTATAAGTATCCCATATCCTGTATCAGTAGAACTTCCTGAGAAGTTATCTCCATTTGGATATGACGCTTCTGGAAAGTTAGATAATGATGAAAAAGCACATGGTAGGCGACAAAGAAGAAAATCTAGTAGGCAACACATAGCTACAATGAATATGGAAAGAGATGAGGCTAGAGTTAAAGATGAAAGAGAAAGTATGAAAGAAGATTTAGAATATCTTCAAGCACAACTTTCTCAGGGAGATTTGAAGCGTGTCGAAAGGGAAACAATTGAGAGTGACATAAGAAACCTCGAGTCGTTATTGGCGCAATTTTCGGAATAATTTTCGTAATTGATTTAGCCTCCCTCTACGTGCGAATGGCATGGAGATTGATACTGCAACCTCAGCAAAAAGTGCTGGTTTAAAAATATCCAATAGAAAGGCACCTGGAATAACTAGGAGAAAGATAGAGATTAAATCTGAAGAAGATGATAAAATAAAAATAGAGTGGGAATATATTAATCCGGATGGAAAGGATCTGAAAGATAAAGAAAGAATAGATTTTCTAAATTCGCTAGCAGTACCTCCTGCTTGGACAGAAGTTTGGTTTGATAGTAATCCGAAGGGCCATATACAGGCAACTGGGAAGGACGATAAAGGACGGTTGCAATATAGATATCATCCCGAATGGATAAAGAAAAGAGCAGATATGAAATTTGATGATGTTGACGAGTTTGGCATTGCACTCCAAGAGATAAGGGATCGCTATTGGAGTGATTTAGAAATGAAAACGAAAAAGGGACAAATGCCATTCCACAAGGCTGTGGCGCTTGTGATATACTTAATGGATAGATATCACATTCGTGTTGGCTCTGATCAGTATGCAGCGGAAAATGAGTCGTATGGACTTACAACCATTACAAAAGGGCATTTTACTCTTTTAAAAGGTAAAAAAGCAATTGAAGGGAAAATGGATGCGATATTTAGTTTCACAGGAAAATCAGGAAAGCCTTGGAAGCTATTAATCAGAGATGATGATATTGTGAAATTAATTGAAGAAGCGAAGTCTTTAGGAGATAACAATGATGAAACTGATTTATTTAGCTATACGGATGAAATAGGAAATATTGTAGACATAAAAGCAGACCATGTAAACAAATATATCCAAGAGGCAACAAAAAAAGGATACACTGCGAAGAATTTTAGGACTTGGGCTGCTTCTTGGAAAGCAGGTGCAAGATTGGCATTAATTTCTGAAGCAACAACGGATGAAATACTAGAAATACCTAAATTATTTGAAGAATGGAATAATTTAGACAATCCTCATGAATTTGAACCTATGATAGAGTGGAAAGGTGCTAGATTAAAAAGGCCCGAAGGATTAGTTAAATTGGCTGAAAATAACAAATTACCAGGAGAAACAGAGAAAGAAAGAATGACTACGATGCTTGCCATAGTAGATACTGTTGCTGCTGATCTAGGAAATACTAGATCTGTTTGTAGATCATCATACATTAGGCCAATGTTCCTTGAAGATTGGGAAAAGGGAATTTTCCATAAAAGATGGAAAGAAGCATCAAAGATGGTCGCTCCAGAAGATTTGGAAAGACAAGGATTTACGGATGAAGAAACCCTAGCAGAGGCAACTGCAATTCACTACATGAAAAAGAATGAAAAGTAGGTGATGTTATCGAAGAGATAATTAAACTTGATTTATTAGGTTTTTATTGTCCGATACCTGTTCATGAATTAAGGAAGGCGATTAATTCTTCAGATAAGGAAGTTATCTTTGAGTTGGTGTGTGATGATCCCGAAACTTTACACGATATTCCAGCACTCTGTCAAAGAATGGGAGTTGAACTAGAGAGTGTTTCGGAAAAATCTGGAGAATATAGTTTTAGAATAATCAAAACTTTTTCTTAGAAGACGCGTAATCTACTAGATGATTCAATAAACGACTAGGAGGTGGTAAGCATATGGAGGAAGGAGAGGTAGTATCTGAAACCAAAGTCCCTGCAGATGCAAAACTACCAACTACACATGGAGATTTTAGAATTAGAGTATTCCATGAAGAAAAGACTGGCTTTGATCATGTAGCATTGACACTTGGGAATATGGATGGTCCAGATCCAGTACTAGTCAGAGTTCATTCTGAATGCCTTACAGGAGATGCCTTCAGTAGCCTGAGATGCGATTGTGGCGCTCAACTAGATGCTGCATTAATGCAAATACAAAAGATAGGGTGGGGATGTTTAGTTTATTTACGTCAGGAAGGAAGAGGTATTGGACTTCATGCCAAAATTCAAGCATATAACTTACAGGATAAAGGTGCAGATACACATGATGCTAATTTGATGCTGGGCCATCCAGTAGATGCAAGAAATTATGAAATAGCATCAGTGATACTAAATTCAATTGGAATCAAAAAAATATGTCTTATGACAAACAATCCAGAAAAAACCAAGCAATTGAGTAAATTTGGAATAGAAGTTGAAGAGACAATGCCATTGATAGTCGGAGTAGTTGAAGAAAATAGAGATTATTTAGTCACAAAAGTAGACAGGATGGGGCACTCAATAGATGAGGATTTGCTAAATTGATTATTGTGGGGCCGTGACCGGGAATTGAACCCGGACCGGCGGGACCACAACCCACCGTGCTAACCACTACACCATCACAGCCGTATGTATGCTTAGCGCATTATGTCATGTATATCAATCGTATGTTCTAAATATTTACACTATTGCACCAACGTATTCAAGCATAGCACACCTGCGCTAGTAACATGGAGTGTAGAGAGCGTTGTTTCTTCACCTCAATTGTAATCTTAGGTTTACTTCTTCCCACGCCAATGTACAGTGCTGATGAGGTAGTTTCCGTAGAAGATGTTGAATTACTAGAAAGTGGAGATTTCGAAAATGCAGAAGAATGGGAAATATCTTCTACAGCTGGTTTTTCAGATGATAATGCAGAATACAGCGTCGGAATGATTGCAGATAATGAATTATCAATAACTCACTCTAGACCGGATAATTTTGTCACACATACAGAATGGGCTACCTTCAGCATTAACAATAACAATAATACCCTTGGGAGTCCAGATTCAGATTATTCATGGTCAAATGGGCCTGATATAATTATGAGTGGATATGAATTCTCGAGTTTCAATACCTATAATATAGAGAATGTATCAATAGTCATGCACATCAGCATACCTGAGGAATTGTATGAAGATGAAGTATACGTGAAACTTCAAAATCATGGATCTGATAAATTAATCACTGTTATCACCAATGTTGATACACCCGGCGGCATGAATCGGATGAATAATCCACTAGTCATGCCATTAGATGATTTGGTAGAGTGGGATTGGGAAAAAATAGAAGAAACACAGTTTACAATAGATTATGCTTCAGATAATATAGGTCTGGATGATTCTGAGGTTAGAGTGGATGCAGTAGGAATTAGAGTAAAATATAATCAACCATGGTATTCGTTTGAAAATGTCAAATCAGAAACTGTAGTTTCTGGATATGAATTACCTGTTATTGACATTGGCCCGTATGAGGGAAGTGTGGAAAAATTAGTTTATTCGACGTGCGGACTGGAACAGGAAGATCAATTTGAAGATGGGATTTGGAGCATAACTGAAATAGAAAAACCACCTTCACAAGAATTTGGAAGAATACATGCTTATGGAGAAGGAGATTTCACTTTAAAATATAAAAAATCTGATGGGACATTCCAAACAATAGATTCCGGAGATTTGTTGCCATCCTTAGGGGAAAAATTAGATTTGAGGATATTGATTCATGAAGGATGTATGGAAAAAATAAGAATTGATATTAATGATCCAGTTCTTGTGCTTGAAGGAGAAATAACAGGTAAAATTGATGGCTTATCTAATTCTTCGCAGGTTTTGTTTGCAATTGATAATGAATTAGTATTCTCCATGGGCGTTGGCTTAGGTAATTTCTCATATTCTGTCCCGATTGGGCATGCATTGCCAGAAGAAGGAAGTTTTGAGGTTGGCATTGCTACGAGGTTTCAATGGGCCTCTGATGGGACTAGAGAAACAACTGTTGTGCACCTAAGATCAATCTCAATTGAAGGAGGTTTTCACATTGAATGGGATTATGATCCAGAGTGCATCCAAATGGATAATTTAGAAATAGATGAAGATCAAGGCGGCCTAATAATCCCAATATCAACGAGGTGTGAAGATGATCTTACGGCCCAAGAAGATCTTGTTTTAACAGCAATTAGCATGGATGAAGAGTTAGTAGGAGTATCATCTGAAAATGGTGATTTAAGAATACAACCAGTACGAGACAATTTTGGAGAGACTGAAATAAAAATTAGCATTATTGATCAAAGAGGCAATACTTGGGATGATGAGTTCATGATAAAAATAAATTCAATACAGGATGCGCCGATACTTAGTGGATTGCCACTTACTGCATATGTTGAATTAGGAGAAACGGAAGTTGTTAATATGTCAATAATAGATGTAGATACTGATGAATTGTCTATCTCAACAAGTAGAAGTTGGGCAACCATTGATTCGTCTCGTAATTTAGTACTTACACCAGTGCAAAGTGGAACACATACGGTCGAGATAGTCATTAATGACGGTGAATTCGAAATAAAAGAAACTATAGAAGTAGTAGTCTCAGCCAAACCAGACTTGGTTATAGATGAAGTAGAAGTTACTAAAGGAGGAGAAAAATACGATATTTTAGAAGAAGGAGACGTGGTGCAAATAATATCATATGTTAGAAATTTAGGAAGAACAGAGGCTAATAATGTGAATATTCAGTGTAGTGTTGATGGTGTATTAATTGGACAATATACTATCACGACGATTGCGCCCGGAGGATTAGGAGTTTCGACTTGTGACACACAATTAGATTATGAGAGCAATAATCTAGAAATAATGATAGAAGTTGATAGTACAACAGAAATATTAGAAACGAATGAAGAAAATAATGTAATGACTATTTTCATTGAAGTAAAAAGTTTGAAATCTTCAGAGAATAATGGAATAGATAAGGACTTAATAACTATTATTTCATCACTGGCAATAGTAATGATAGCACTTGTCATATTACAAATAGGCCCAAAACGAGTTAAAAGAGAATTTGAGAAGATAAAATAGTTTATTTTATCTAAAAAGCGATTACGTATGGCCGATAATCATCCTAAACTAGGGAATAGTTATATCATAATCGATGACCAAATATGTCTACTACGCTCTTGAGTTGTGTGACGAATGGGCTAGTGGTGTGTGTGAAAAATGATGAAACTAAAAATTCGTTTAGAAACGGAAGAATGGGTTTATGAAGAACATGAATTAGCTTAAATGCGATTCTAATTACTTTGTAGACCAGGTCTGTGGATAGGTCCCAGGGGCCATCAATACAGATTGAGATGTTGCTATTTGACCTGATGTGATATCTTTTAAATCATCAGAATCTACTTCTAGATGGGCAATTGCCACTGCTTCTTCTTTTAGACTCATTATTAATATAGTATCTCCTTTTTTAATCCCTTTCTCTATTTTTACTAATCCAGGCCTAGCAAGAGGCGCTCCATGAGAGACTGCGGAGGCTGCTCCATCCTTGACAAACACCTTTGGTAAATTTCTCAATACCGATTCAATTGGAGATATTAGTTGTTTAAGTCCTTGATCATCTCCTTGATTATTCCATAAAAATACGGCGTCGGTTAGTTGATGCATAGTACATGCCATGCTTTCATCAAAACTACCTGTATTGTCTCTGTGAAGTTCCATTAGATCGCATCGTGTATCCATTAATAGGCCAATATCTTTTGCTAAAGTACGAATATAAGTGCCAGCATTACAAGAAACATGAATAATTGCTATTTGCCCATTTTCATCAAAATCCAATAATTCATTAGAAAATATCATTCTTGTGCGGACTTGTACTTTAACTGCTGAGTCCTTTGGAGGGACATTATATATTTCTCCATTTATTTTTCCTAAAATATTCTCTAATTCTTCCCTCTTAACTGCTTCAGCGAATCTAAGTACGGCAACATAACTTTTATTTGAATTCAGCACAATATTAGTTATTTTCGTGGCTTTTCCACATAATAAAGTGAGTAATCCTGTCGCAAATGGATCTAAAGTACCTCCATGCCCAAGTCTGTTTAGGCCTAATAATTTCCTTGCCCAAGCAGTTAATTGGTGACTAGTTGGCCCGGATGGTTTATTCACTAAAATAACTCCTGAATCCAATAATTCCGTAATACTACGGTCATTAGGTGAACATCCATACTTATCATTGGTTTCTGCAGAATCATCAAAAATCCAATAATCCCTATTTGACATAATTCTATCACCCTAGATAATTATTTACGATTTGAAAGACTTCGTCCTCATTCTTCTCATCTGCTTCTACTATAAGGTCATATGGAGATAAGTCATCTAAATTTATATTGTATAGGGTTTTATACCTATCCATGTCATCTTTTTGACGTTGTATGGATTTTTCTAGACAGGTAGAAAAATCTCCCCCTTCCCTATTCTGAATTCTTTGTGCTCTTTCAGTATCAGATACAGATAGCCATATCTTGATGCAATTTAATTTTAATTCTTTAGCCCACCAACCGCATAATCTACTCTCAACTATTTCTGGTGAAGTTGGAGAAACCATAATTTTTTTTAGAGTATCATCTAAAGACCTGTCGACATCTAAGTTATTTTTACATAACGAACTAAAGTCTTCTATACTTATGTTTCTTTCAGCAGCAGAAGATCTGAATATTTCGCCACCATTAATGTAAGTCCAACCTCTTTCTTTAGATAATCGTGAGACCAAGGTTGTGGTGCCACTACCTGGAGGGCCGCTGACAGTTATTCTAAGCAAGGGAATCATCTCCATTCATAACGACACATTTCACATCTTAACTTACCATTAGATGTCCTGTAAACCATATCTGAACTACATGATTTACAAATAGTTCCATCCCTAGGAGGTGCTACGTGTAAGTTTCCTGATGTTCTTCTAGAGGTTTTGTTATTACTTTGTTCTCCAGTTTTCCTAGGGCCAGCACGTTTTCTTTGAGAACGTTGATTTCTAGGATTATTATTCTTATTGGAACGACTTTCTTCCAATAAATACAGTAATGGTTCTGGGATTGATTCTCCTGCAGTTACTAGTGGATGAGTTTTATATCTCACTAACTTGATATGCCTATCCACTATTCTTCCTAATGGGGCACTCATTGAGATATATGTTGCAATCCAAGCAGGAAAAATCCAAAATACTTTATTTTCAAAATTCCATGTTGCCGACCAAGGCGTACTTACATAATCTACTCTAAAGTTTTCTGTTGATGATGCCATCCAACTAAAAATTGCTATAATGAATATCATTGTGAACATCATTGGCTTCATCATTGCTGCTTGCATAGCCATTTGTTCAGGCATCATTTGCATTTGTAATTTCTGCATTTTTTCAGTCGTGGCCATATCTCTGGCCATTCTAGCTTCTCTTGTTTTTTGTCCGATTTGCCTTGACCTATGAGAATAATGTGCTTGTCTTATTGGATCTAAGAAAAATGATCTTATTATAGTATTAACGACCATGATAGATGAGCCAAGAAAAAATACAGTTGGTATAAAGTACTGTTTGTGAAAGGGCAAAATAGGTTCAATTACGATACCGGCACCATTGGACAAAGAATCTCTAAAACCCGGAAAGAACATTAAAAGAACCATCATTCCTATCAAAAATAGCATAGGGAAAAGCATTGCTGACATTGCTTCAGTCTGGGCATCTCCACTTGGCTCTGCGGTAACCATGAATATACGGCCGTAACTATCTAGGATGAATACTTCGGTTTAAAAGTTATAAAATGGCATTATTGGCCAAAAGAAAATCCACATAATATACATTGTGAGGTTCCAATCGGATTTTCCGAACCACACGTAGGGCAATCTTGAGAGGAGTTAATGGAGGCGTGATTTTTATCCGTTTCTTCTTCTACAGTTTCTTCTACAGTTTCTTCTACAGTTTCTTCTACAGTTTCTTCTACAGTTTCTTCTACAG